>WASR01000253.1 GCA_009712615.1 Methanobacterium sp.
TCCTCTTTTTAAAAAAATGGTTAATTATAAAAATTTCAGACTCAACTGTACAGTTTATCTTTAAAGTCTATGATGAACCTAGTTCCATTGTTGCTATCGTAACTCACATGCCCATCTATCTGCTGTGTTAATGTGTTTATGAGTTGCATACCCAATGAACTACTGTTATCCAAGTCAAAGTCTTCTGGTAAACCCACCCCATTATCCTCAACAATCAATCTGTATCCCTCATTTCTTTTGTGAAGTTTCACTGTGACTTTACCTTCAAAGTTTTTAGAAACCCCTGGTTCATTGTTGGGAAATGCATATTTCAGGGAATTGGTTAGTAGTTCATTTAAGATGAGTCCCAGAGGTATGGAAGTGTTAATATCCAACTTAATATCTTCCACATCAAAAAACATGTTTATTTCTGAGGGATTGTGAACATATACATCGAAAATATCCCCTGCAAGTGTTTTAATATAGTCTTCAAAGTCTATATGTTTAAGATCCTGAGAGGAGTATAGTTTCTGGTGAATAATAGCCATGGATTTAGCCCGGCTCTGACTTTCCATGAACATTTTTAGATCATCCTTATCCTTAATGTATCGTGACTGCAGATTAAGAAGGCTTGATATGACAGTTAAATTGTTTTTGACCCGGTGATGTATTTCCTTCAAAAGTATTTCCTTTTCATGTAACGATCTTTTTATTTCATTCTCTGCATTTTTTTGATCAGTTATGTCCAGTAACGAAATTAAACTGGAATTGGAATTTGGAATCAAAACTGCCACTGCATGGACATTTTTTATTTCACCATTTTTGTTCACTAATCTGAATTCATAGTTTTGGGGATCTGGTTCATTTTCAAGTAACCGGATCTGATTGTGTTTGTGCATGGGTTCCAAATCATCCTCAACTACAAATTCTTTCCAAAATTTTTTGTCTTCGATATCCTCCTTTTTGTAACCTGATAACTTCTCAAACTCAGTATTAGCAAGAGCAATGACCTCATTTTCATCTATGATAACTGTTGCCGTGCCTGTATTCTCAAATATAGTACGATATGCCAATTCAGAATCATTCAAATTCTTAGAAATTTCTTTTCTCAAAGCTATTTCATTTTGCGCCTGTCTGTATAGTGTTTTATTCTCATTTATAGAAATGAATTGACGGGCAACAACCAAAATTATCAAAATTCCTATTCCCAATTCCAAAAATTGCAAATTTGAACTATGCATATTATAGGCCCATATTAATGAAATATAACCCACTGAAACACCTGCAACCGCTAGGTATGAAGTGAAAGAATAATTTCTATAGATGTTTGATGAAATATCTATCAAAATATCCATTCTAATTTTTTGATTATTGAATTGTGACACTCCTGCAAGACCAACTAACAAGTATCCTATAATCCAACCTATATCTGAGGGATCTCCGGAAAAATATGAGTTATGAATGAATTGGTAGATGTAAATACTGTTGGTAATTAAAAGTACCAATGTGCCTGAAAGCAACAGCACCACTGGCCCATGCATATCCTCTTTGAGTCTGTTCAGCAGCAGATCAAACATTGCAAACACGAGTGTAAGACTCCCAATAACATATGCCAGCATTAATAGAAGATAATTGAGATTTCCACTGAAATTATTAAAACCTGGGGCCAGAAGATATATCCAGAATAATAAAGTGAAGGAAAAAATTATGATGATAAGATCAAAGTAGTGCTTCAACTGTTGAATCTGTGTTTTTTTAGAAGATGGAAATAGCAGTATCCCAATCAAAAAAAGGGGATAAAACAACACATACATTACTTCGGCAAATGATGTGGTAGGATTTTGGTGGGATAAAACACTGAAAATCCAAAATAAATTCCCTAACAATGAAACTAAGACCGCCAACATTAAAAATCCCCATGCAGTCTTCAATCGCTTTTCTGATGGTTTTATAGATCTCAATGTGACAAACAAAATGATGGTAACTACTAAATAAGCCACAGTGACCATGATAAAAGAGACTACTGCTTGAGTGTTGCGGTTAAATCCTAAACCAATCCATAATCCCAGATATAATAGTATAAATAGAATTGTTAATATTCCAGCCCTTTGGAATGAAAGAGTAATATTTTTAGACATTTGTTACCCCTTTATTTAATCATCACTACCATTCCATAAATTATAATTCAATAGCAATAATCCATTTGTTATATTAATGCCAACCCTGGAATGTCTTTTCAAATAATTTTCTAATAATATTGAAAACATTACTTGAT
>WASR01000302.1 GCA_009712615.1 Methanobacterium sp.
ACGGGGGACGCCGATCTGACGCCGCCAACCGCCGGGGACGCGGCGGGCGGAGTGTTGTGCCAGGGGACCATACCCGCTGCCGTCGGCATAGACCGTGGTGACGCACTGCCCCTCCTCCTCCCAGCCAGATATGCTTGTTAGTTTAGTAAACTGTCACTGCAATTCTAGTAAACTGTCACCGCAATTCCGGATCGGTTCTGCGCTTACATGACGCGCAGAGTCGTGTTGCCTTCCGTGCGGTGAACGACGTCGGCATCCGGAATTACAATTCTTTCGCGGCTCAATGGCTGGCCTATGCTATCCCCTGTCAACGCTTCGCCTTTGCCCTCACGGACAGAGGCGCATGACTCGGGGCCAGTGTGGATCGCTAATCCTTCACTGCACGAGACTCCCACTCACTACTCCTTGCCGGTCTCCCGGCGCACTCACTGTAATTCCAAAACTGAATCTTTTACTTCAGTTTAAATTTTAAACAGACTGTTCAGTAGTAAAAAATTCCTTACTTTCATCATCATAAAAAACATAGAGTTGGGCCTCATCATGCCGAATTCCGCCAATATCAATTTGCCCGACAAACTTCAATGGACGTCCGTTCCGAAACATCCATTGCGGAGACTGCAGCCATTTTGGAGGTTTTTTCAAAAAAATGAAATTCTCGTCTATTTTATACTTGGCATATGAAACTAATGCGTCTTGGCTTACCTTCAAATCAGGCGGAATTATATTATTAATATAGAAATCTGGAATATCCAACCATTTTGGTTGAGCTTTCATAATAATTGAAAAAATCTTCTTTGGCATGCTATTTGTCGAGTACTGAACGCCCTTCGCATCAAGAAACTTACTAAGGGCTTCTTGAGAGTTTAGCCGCCCTCCGGGAGAATGCATATCGATCAGCTGCAGATACAAGTAAATGCTACCATCTCTTGTATAAGGCAATATTTTTATATCTTCCGACAGTAGATCTTCCAATTCCTTATTAGAATTCAAGTATATTTCAAAATCATCAGAGGATAATTTCCCCTCAACATAAGCAACTATCAAATCAATACCCGTCATTTTAATTTCCTAAATGCCTACAAGGATCCATGACCGCGTGCTGCTCTCCGGTAAATTCTCTTAAGTTAATCGGATTATTGACGTGCGGCCCGCCATCCCGTTGAGGACTATTGTGATGCAATTCCATTGGCTTCCCATTCGCGTCCAGAGGTGCATTTCCCCCCTGCATTTTTGCCAAATTCGCCGCGTCAAACTCTCCTGTATTTTCACGAACCACTGCGCCAGCTCGATTTTTCCAATATCTCGACCTCACAGTGTCCCATGTTGGTGCCCTGCCGTTTGGCATCGGCTTATCAATTGCGTCGCCCCGCTTCCAGCGCTTAAAGCCGCACCCACCAGCTGCCCACCCCCACGGGTCGATCCACGACGTCTCGGCGTCGTGGTACTGGCCCTGAAAGCGCAGGTTCTGTGCCGGCTATTTTAGTAAACCACCGCCGTAATTCGATAAAATATCACCCTGATTCCGGCTTTTTTATTAAAAATAGATTTTTATTCCAAAAAATCATCATTCTCAAGGTAATAAAAGACTGCATGCGCAACGTCCTCTACGGTCGGTTTTTTCGGACGCTTCTCGCAAATTTCAAATATAGCCAGGAACGTTGGAATCTCCAACCACGTAGAAAGATGATCCTCCCCGTAAAATTCATCATCATCATCTTCAGGAATATAGAAATTAACACCCATAAGTGGGTCACGATAAGTCTTATCAAAATTCCTATCAACAAATATCCAGCCAACTTTTGGTAGATTATTCTTTATCTCAATTAACTTCCGCAGGCCTTTTGCAGTTTTCATTATCTTCTCCTTTCACAATTTTTTAGCGGCAGCCGCTACCACCGCCCCACTTATTTCTTCGACCTTTCCCATCAGAATGATAGACCTTGTGGGAGTCCTTATGATCCGCAAAGTCCACCAGCTTCAACGAGCCAAGCGAGTCACCGTGGTGCCAAGTCATCCCTGATGGCACTGCTGCCCCCCCTCCTCCCAGCCAGATATGCTTGTTAGTTTAGTAAACTGTCACCGTAATCCGTCACCATCTGATGCTCGTCGTTCCAGGTGAAAAACCGGTGTCCGGCCATCGGGCCCTGTTTCGTCTCCAGGTGTCCATGGGCGTCGTAGCGGTACAGATGATCGCCATAGCGCGTTACCCGGTTGGTCACGGCGCCGTCA
>WASR01000315.1 GCA_009712615.1 Methanobacterium sp.
TGAGGCGACGAGCGGGACCCGAAGCGGCGCCCCGGGGATCGACCAGTTGTGGTCCCACGTCCAGATGTCGTTTCTGGGCAGGACGTCGCAGGTCCTGAGCATCAGCGCCTCGGCTCCGGAACCCCGTCAGGCGGCGGACATCGCCAACGCGGTTGTCCGGCAATATCCAACCGGGGGTATCCGAATCGAGAGTGCCCTGCCGCCGGACGCTCCCGCTTTCCGGACGAGCGGCGCCGTCCTGCCGGCCTCCCCGGACCATCCTTCGCGCCGACGAGAGCGACACCGCGACCAATCTTCCCGTGATAGCCGTTGTGCCGCGACTGAAAGACGGAACGACGGCGATCGCACAGGTCCTGCGCGAACCGCTGTCGCCTTATGCCGAATCCCTTCGCAGGCTCTCCATCAGCCTGTTGCATTCGGTGGATTGGCCCGAGTCGTCCCGGATCGTGGCCGTCGGCTCGGCTATTCCAGAAGAAGGCAGATCAACCTTGGCCGCCTCGCTTGGCCGTCTGCTGGCTGGTGAGGGAAGGCGTGTCCTCCTGATCGACTGCGACTGGATTCATCCCGAGGTCCATCGCCTGTTTCATGTGCCCAATGAGACCGGATTGACCTCTCTGCTGGGGGATCGCCGAACCATGCTGGACGACGCCATCCGCACCGACGCGTTATCCGGTCTCGACATCGTCACCGCGGGACGAGTAAGAGGACCGATGATCCGCGGGCTCGCCTCGGCCCGCATGCGCAGCCTTCTGGCGACCGTGGCGAAATCCTACGAGCTGGTCCTTTTGGACATGCCTCCCGTATTGATGGCGCACGAGGTGCTGCTGTTGTCGCGCATGGTGGACCGGATCATGTTCGCCGTCCGCTGGCGCTATACCCGCCGCAAGATGGTTCAGGACGCCATCGAGAGGATTCTCAGCGCCGAGGGCGATATGGCCGGCGTTGTCCTGACCTGTGTCAACGCGGAACGCTATCGCAAAAGCTGATCCTCACTCGCGGTGATCGAAACCGATCAGAGGCCTTCATGCGGCCTTGAGTCGGGTTTCGCCGAACCCCTTGGGCCATCACTCGCACCGGCCCGTGGGTCCGGTGGCTCTCCGCAAGAGCGAAAAAGCGCAACTTCAGCGGCCTCGCGGTGACACCCGTGCACCGGAGTTTTCGCAATCCATCCACGGTCCCCCGTGGCGGCCAACCACAAAATGGCCACACCTTCTCCTGCCCGTTCGTTGCTATCCTCTCAAAAGCAACTCGAACAATATATCCTGCTTTATAGCCAAAGATGGCCATCTGTATTTTAATTAATACTAATGACTATCTTTATCTGTGGAGATTTATTATGGGATTGCAGCATCTCACCAGCGCCATGCTGCATCAGGGCGCGATGGTCCCCTCCACTCCGACCGGCTCCTATGATTGGCGCCGGCTGCATGCCGCAGCAATCGATCGCGGACCTTCCTCGCGAGGCCGTCTGGCCAGGCAGAAAGAGCCGGCCGACCGATTCAGCAAACGGACATTCGATATTGCCGCCAGCCTGTTGCTGCTGGCTGCGCTTTCGCCCTTGTTTCTGATGATCGCCTGGCTGGCTGGCCGTGACGGTGGACCGGTCATGTTCGGCCATAAACGCATCGGCGCTTATGGCCGGACGTTCAAATGCTGGAAGTTCCGGACCATGGTCCTCAATGCCGAAGACGTGTTGAGTCGGCTTCTGGTGAAAGATCCGGCGGCGCGAGCTGAGTGGGAGCGCGATTTCAAACTGAGAAACGATCCCCGAATCACTCCGATCGGCCGTTTGTTGAGGGTTTCCAGCCTTGACGAGTTGCCACAGCTTTTCAATGTCCTGGCCGGCGAGATGAGTCTTGTCGGACCCCGTCCGATCGTCACCGACGAGATCAGACGCTATGGTGCGGCATTCCATGACTATGCCCGATGCCGTCCAGGCCTTACCGGACCGTGGCAAATCAGCGGGCGAAATGAAGTCGGGTATGGCGAACGGGTCAGGCTTGACCAGCACTATGCCCGTCATTGGTCGTTTCTCGGCGACATCGCCGTCCTGTTACGGACCCCGAAAGCGGTATTGCGCCGAAGCGGTGCCTATTGAGGTGCGTGCCATGCTCCCGCGCATTCGCCTCGGAACGGGGCCCCTGGTGATAGTCCTGGCGACAGCACTGGCTGGCTGCGCCCAGAGCGTGGACTCCCTGCCGCCGGCTCCGCCGGCCCCGCCGGGCGCG
>WASR01000337.1 GCA_009712615.1 Methanobacterium sp.
GTCCAAATACTCCTACCAACAACAAATTTGAAAGATAATTTTGGTAATATTTAATGTCGAATATTCTATAAAATTAAGTTTTAAGGTTAGTAACATGTCTAATGTAAAAATTCTTGTTGTTGAAGATGAGAGCATAGTGGCAATGGATATAAAGCACAGGGCAGAAGGTCTTGGTTATGCAGTCACTGGAATAACACCTTCAGGTGAAGGAGCAATCCAAAAGGCATCTGAAACCAAGCCAGATCTTGTTTTGATGGACATTGTTCTGAAGGGAGATATGGAGGGTGTCGAAGCTGCACAGAGAATTCGAGACACCTTAGATATTCCTGTGGTTTATTTAACTGCTTACTCAGATGAAAAAACCCTGAAAAGAGCAAAGGTAACGGAGCCATTTGGTTACATTATCAAACCATTCGAAGATAGGGAACTTCACAGTGCCGTGGAAGTGGCGTTATACAAACATAAAATGGAAAGTAAATTAAAGGAAAGCGAAGAATGGCTTTCGACTACCCTGGAAAGTATTGGTGATGCAGTTATTGCCACCGATGATAATGGGAAGATCAAATTCATGAATCCTGTGGCAATGAAGATCACAGGCTGGAACGAAGAAGAATCATTGGGAAGGGATCTCCATGATGTATTTAAACTAATAAATGAGACAAATGGTGTTCCAATCGAAGATCCAGTAAACAAGATAATCGAAGAGAATAAAATACTTGATTTTAACGAACAAACTCTGCTTGTAACAAAGGATGGTAAGAAGATACCTATAGATGATAGTAGTGCACCAATCAAAGATAAGTCTGGAAATATCGTGGGTGTAGCCCTGGTTTTCAGAGATATAACAGAGAGAAAAAGGGCAGAAAGGGAAAGAGAGGAATTATTGAAAGAAAAAGCTCGTGGAGAACTTTCAAGTTTTGTTGTTAGAGCTCTTGCAGTCTTTGCATCAAATATTCCACCCCAGGTCCGAAACAACATTGCTAAAAGTTTTTCTGACAGATTCGAACAGAATATGAAACCTAACTTCGACAAGGAATTTGAAGAGTGTACAAATAATGCAACAGACAACAAAGTGTTATTCAACTGCTACATAGAATGGCTTTCTGATTTCCTGTTAAATCTAGGTATTAACACAAAGAAATATGATAAGGATGATAATCATTGTTTACAATTCATAAACTGCCCATGGCTTAAAGAAGCTGGCTCCAGCCCCATGTTTTGTTTAATATGCAGAGCCATGGTTATACGCAGTTTTACCTGGACAAATATGCGGGGAAGTGTTGAACAAACATTGTGCATGGCTGATGGTGCAGGTAAATGTAATTTTGAATTTAAATTCACTAATAAATAGACAAATGTTTTCTAAAAGTTTATATATGACCTTTAGAGAGTAATTAAGGAGGTTTGCATCTTGGAAAGGGTAAAAAGTGGTATTGAAGGAATCGATAATATAACTGGAGGATTTCCTAAGGGAAGATCCATGCTTGTTACAGGGGACGCTGGTTCAGGAAAAACAATCTTTGGGTTACAATTTGCTAAGAGCAGCTGTGTACAGGGATTTAAAACAACTTACATAACCACCGAAGAAGATGCAAAGGATCTTTACACCCAGGGTGAATCATTTAACTGGGATATGAAATCTCAAACTGAAAGTGGACAGCTTAACTTTATAGAACTAGCAGGTGTGAGGGCTAAGGTTACAGAGGCAGAAATGAGCATAGACATAGGTGCCATGAAGGGTAACTTCACCAAGTTCGTCAATGAAATTCCTGAAGACACTAATACTGTTGTAATAGATAATATTGGTAGTTACACAGCCAAACTAACTCCATATGAATTCAGGGATCGTTTTGATCTACTGGTTTATGAACTAAAAAAACGAGACATAACCGCACTCATAATATTGGACAGTGCAACTTCAAAGGAATTCAATGAAATAGCATTATTCTCTGTTTACGGTGCAATGAGGTTGATGAAACGTGAAAATCCATATACTGGTAGGCGAGAACGTGTAATGGACATAGTAAAAATGAGAAGCACAAAAACCCCAACACAATTTATAAGCTACGAAATAAACTCCGACGGTATATCAATGGTCTGATTAGACTAAAAAAATGAATTCATGAATCCTTCGAATAAATCTATATAGGTTTTAAAGGGTTTAAAAAGACCAGTAATTCCAATCAAACTATTTTTTTTAAAGAATTTGCCCCAAATTTATAT
>WASR01000142.1 GCA_009712615.1 Methanobacterium sp.
ACCTTTATCAGAATCAACACAAACGGGAAAATGATCATAAAAATGGTTAAAACACCTCTAATTTCCATCAGAAGCAGTTTTATCACGGCATTATTAATTGTGATCTGTTCTCTACTTTTCACAGTACTGCTTGAAAATAATTCTACATGGATGACATTTTTTGGAGATATTTTCCCCATACTGATCGATTCATTGGTTGTTCTGATCCTGTTCTATGCAGCTGCACGTTCTCTTAAATATGGTAGAAAAGTGCAGATGGCCTGGATGTTCATAGCATTTGCATTTATTTTTTACACTGTCGGAGATATCATATGGGACATATTAGAACTTGGAATTCATGAATCCCCATTTCCATCAGTTGCAGATGGTTTCTATTTAATTTTTTACCCACTATTTGCAATTGGCATCTATTACTTGTCCAGATTTTCATTCACTAGAACAGAAAAACTTAAAATAGCTTTAGACATGAGCATAATAATTATTACAGTGGGACTGATATTCTGGACATTTTTAATTGTTCCCATTCTTTCAAGTGGACAGGATTCATCTGCAAATACCATATCAGTTATTTACATAATTGGGGATTTCCTGCTGTTCTTTGTTTTGTTAAGGGGTATCTACAGTAAGTACGATGAAGGAGTTGTACCTTTGTTGTTTCTCTCAATGAGCATCCTGGTTACCATAGTTACAGATATTATTTTCGCAGTCCAAACATCACAGGGAACCTACATATCAGGCAGTTTTCTTGACACAGGATGGATAATAAGTTTTGTTTTTGTTGGATTGGCAGCATTTTTACAGGCCACCCCAGAAAAATTGGATATGAGCAGATATTCCAAATTGATAAACAATATCCATAAATACAAGCCAACATCATATTTACCTTATATCTGGGTTTTAATTGCATTTATACTGCTTGTATGGTCATATAATAATCAGTCTGTTTCAGATTATGTTTTAATAGAAATTGTTGTTGGAGTCATAATTTTTCTAGTAATACTCCGTCAGTTTATCACGTTGAAAGAAAATCAAAGTCTGTTAGAATTGGCTGAAAAGGAAATTGAATCCCGTAAACTCGCAGAAAATGCAGCCCATAAAAATGAGGTATACTACAGGGCCATCTTTGAAAACACCGGGACTTCGATGTTGATGATCGATAAGGACATGACAATTTCAAGGGTTAATTCACAGGTTGAAGTTTTAACTGGATATTCAAAGGAAGAAATAGAAGGCAAGAAAAAATGGACAGATTTTGCCATGGAAGAAGAGATAGAGAGGATTAAAGGATACTACGAACTTAGAAATGATCCAGATAAACGTCCACAGGAGTATGAAACCCAGGGCAGGGATAAAAATGGAGATCTAAAGGATCTGCTCGTGACTGTGGTAGCTATCCCTGGCACAGGAAAACAACTGGTATCGCTCATGGATATAACAGAGCGTAAATCTGCCGAAAATCAGATCAAATCATCCCTCAAAGAGAAAAATATACTACTAAAGGAGATACACCACAGGGTAAAAAATAACATGCAGATCATTTCAAGCCTCTTGAGCCTCCAGACTAAGTTTGTAAACGATGAAGAAGCCCTGGACATCCTCAAGGAAAGCCAGAACCGTGTGAGATCAATGGCCATTATCCATGAAAAACTGTACCAGTCCAAGGATCTATCAGAGATAAATTTTGGAGACTACATCGAAAGCCTGGTATCAAACCTGTTTTACTCCTACAACGCCAACAACACAGACATCAAACCAGTGTACGATGTGGAAGATCTGAGTTTAAACATTGACACTGCAGTTCCATGCGGACTTATAATAAGTGAACTCGTATCAAACAGCCTGAAATATGCATTTCCAACCAAAAAAGAGGGTGAAATACTGGTATCCCTCAAGTTTAGGAACGGGAAGTATGAACTCATTGTAAGCGACACCGGTGTTGGAATGCCTGAAGTTGATGTTGACAACCTGGATAGTTTGGGTCTTTTACTGGTTTTCAACTTAACTGAACAGCTGGATGGAGACATAACCATAAACAGGAATCATGGAACAGAATTCATCATATCATTTGAAGAAATCAATTACAAAAAAAGGATTTAACCACCAAACAGTATTAATCTTCACCCTGTTTTACTGATCAATACTAATTTACTAATTATTCCTGTTTTATTAAACATCAAAAATATTGAATATATTGAAATTGGAATAAGATTATGGAT
>WASR01000164.1 GCA_009712615.1 Methanobacterium sp.
GTATATATACGAACTAATTATATTTAAAGGTTTAGAATAAATTTAAAACGAGTCAAATGAAACTAAAATGTCAAAGGGGGATTTGTAGTTTGAAATAAAGTTTAAGATCGGAAAAAAATATAAAAAAATTTAAAACAAGTTCACTGCCGTTGCTTTAAATGATATGAACACTTCTTTTCCAATATTAAGTTCTAAATCATCGAATGATTGGCGAGTCAGTACCAGTACAAATTGTTCTCCGACGTCCACTGTAAGTTTGATTATGGTTCCAAGATCGTAGATCTCAGTTACTTTACCCTTAAATTCATTCCTTGCACTGGTTGTAATCCTGCTTGTTGATAATGTGATGGCTTCGGGTCTTATTGTAAAATGCACATTTCCAGTCTTGTGTTCAGTGGATTCCACAACTATTTTACCAGTATCAACCGATGTTAAATTTTCATCTCCGTCTGTTGCCACTCCCTTTATGATGTTCTCAGTGCCAACAAAGTCTGCCACAAATTCGTCCTTAGGACGTCTAAATACCTCATCAGTGGTACCAACCTGTGAGACAGTTCCCTGTTTAATAATGGCTATTCTCTCTGCCAGCTGAAGAGCTTCATCAAAGTTGTGAGTGACCTGAACTATTGTGATATCAAATTCTTTGTGTATTTTTTTAAATTCTCTTATCAATTCTTCCCTGGTAACTCTGTCAAGTGCACTCAGAGGTTCATCCATTAAAAGCACTTTTGGCCTGATGATTAAAGCTCTTGCAAGAGCTGTTCTTTGCTGTTCTCCTCCACTTAAGGTCCTTGGAAGTCGGTGTGCCAAGTGGGAAATTCCAAACAGATCCATCATTTCGTTAACCTGTTTTTCTATATCTTTT
Source organism: Methanobacterium sp. (assembly GCA_009712615.1). Classification (GTDB taxonomy): domain Archaea; phylum Methanobacteriota; class Methanobacteria; order Methanobacteriales; family Methanobacteriaceae; genus Methanobacterium_B. The sequence goes on from WASR01000164.1 coordinate 866, forward strand.
TTATCAACTTTTCTAATGCTCAATCCAAACGCAATGTTTTCAAACACTGTTTTGTGTGGAAACAACATGTAATTCTGGTACACAAATCCAACACCCCTTTTTTCAGGGGGTAAATTTGTTACATCAAGATTGTTTATGTATATATGTCCTGAATCTGGTGCCCACATTCCTGCAATTAGTTCAAGGAGCATGGTTTTACCTGAACCACTGGGACCTAAAAATATGAAGTATTCATTTTCGTTAATTTCGAGGGTCACATCATTGATTTTAAATTCTTTCCAATCCCTGGAAAGATGTTCAATTTTTATCATAGGATCTCCATCCTTTTATTACAAGTCTGACAACAAGGAAAAGGGCTAAACAAATTGATATGAGAATGATTGCAACTGGAGTAGCGTCAGAAAGTCCAAACTGCACAAATCTCTCATAAATCAGGGTTGAAGCTGCAAGGGGATAAAATGCCAGTATGATAATGGCTCCAAATTCACTTATAGCTCTCGCCCAACAGAGTATTGCCCCTACAACTATACTTCTAAGTGCTAATGGGAGTGAAATCACAAAAAATGTCCTAAGTGTTCCTGAACCTAAGGTATGTGCCACTTTTTCCATTCTAGGATCCACACTTTCAAATCCTTCCCTGGCAGAATTAACAACAAATGATGCACTAACAAATAGCATTGCTAAAATGATTCCTGGAATTGAATTGGTGAATATTATTCCCAACTTACTTAAAGGCGCACCAATTATTCCTGTAGAAGTAAAAATCAAAAGGAGAGCTATACCTGTAACTGTATGTGGAATAACTATTGGAATATCAATAATAGATTCTACCAATCCCTTACCAAAGAAATCATGTCTGGCAAGTATATAAGCCAATGGAACTCCAAATATGAGTGCAATTATAGTTGCAATCAAAGCAGAATACACGCTCACAAATAATGACGATATAACTTGGGGGTCATGTAAATTAGCACTTATAGCACCCAAATTTGAGGAAACCATTAGATTTAAGATGGGTATGACAATAAACAGAACTAGAAACGATCCCATAATCGCAAAGAAAATGGTTGTATAATCATATTTTTTCATATAAATACTCACCAATTTAATAACTCATAATTCAACACACATCAATACAATTGATTTAATCAGTATATTTCCTTGATTTATTTAAATCTACTTTTCGACATTTATAAAACATTCTTAATTATTTTTTTCCAATTATTATTCACTTCTGCAATGATTTATTTGAACAGTTAATTGTCCTTATCACTATTGAACACATCTCTAAAATCCATTTAATGGTTTAACTTTATTATGATGATATGTAT
>WASR01000027.1 GCA_009712615.1 Methanobacterium sp.
GTTTATGACTATGAAATTTAATTATCTCTATTTTTTTATTTTAAATTTATTCAAGGCCCCATCATTATCATGATATGAATTCAATTGTCAAATTATTAATGAAAGCTTAACCATATATAATGATAAAGTACTTTGTTAGTTTGCTTCGAGGTGATCCAATGGCAGAAGGGAAAAGAATAGATTTTTTGGTGGAAGAACTTCAAAATGATGATTGGGCTGTGCGTGAAGATGCTGCAGAACTTCTTGCAGAAATAGGAGATCCAAGGGCAGTTGACCCTTTGATCAAGACTTTGACCGATGATGATTGGCACGTGAGAGAAGCTGCTGCTCTTTCTTTAGCTGTGTTTGCCGATCCCAAATCATTAGCCCCCCTCACAGAACTCATGAAAGATGAGAAGGCTAGTGTTCGCTATGCTGCAGCCATAGGACTTTCTTCCATTGCTGATCCCCAGTCTTGTGAAGTTCTTAAAAAAGCTTTGAAAGATGAAAGTCCGGTTGTTCAAAGGGTTGCAAAGGTGGGTATTGAGGCCATAAAAAGAAAATGAAAAATTTGATATCACTTATCAGTATTTAACGCTGTAACTAATGTACATGAAAAGTACACCCAAAATAATCCATATAATGGAGTTTAAAGTTGTGAGTTCTAGCTGGGGATATAAAAAACCCAATATTCCGGATACAAATAGGAATATTCCTTCAGCGTACATAACGATCTTCCTAAAATTTGTTTCATGAGCCAATACTAAGAAAACAGCCCCTAGAACTGCCCAAACAACGGATGTGAAAAGTGATAAACCTAAACTGGGTAGTAATACACCTATTATTCCAGATATGAGTAAGAATATACCTGCAATGTATATCACTAACTGTCTATTTTGTGGTTTCATAAAAATCCTATCACTTCAATGTATTTAAGTTTTCTTGTTGTTTCAGTCGGTTGTTTTAGATTTTTTTGAACTTTGAAGATTCAGTATTGTTATCTCAGGCGGACAGTTAATTCGTATCCAGAATACATTGGTCCCCAATCCACGGTTAGTGTACTGTACCATATCCCCAACATCATATCTTCCCAAGGGATATTTTCTGAATTCTGACCCTCTAAATGGAGTTCCCATTCCAGGAATGATCATTTGGCCACCATGAGAATGTCCTGACAGTTGTAGACTGAATCTTCCTGTTGCAGCACTGATATCTGCAAAATCAGGTTCATGGGCCAGTAGTATTGCAGGGCCATCTTCTGGTAACTTGTTTAGAACTGCGTTTAAATCGTGTTTATCGAGTGTAACACTATCAATCCCAGCAATGTTAAGCTGAGCACCTCCTCTTTTAACGGTATAAACATCATTTTCAAGTTCAATTATCCCTGTTTCTGTCATGACCTTTCTTATTTCATTTGCACCAATCCAGTGGTCATGATTTCCAAGCACTGCCAATGTTACATCATTTGGTTTAAGATTTTTAAGGTGTCTTAACATGTCGAGTATTGGTTCATTAACAACGTAGGACACAGAATCCCCAGTTATTGCCACAATATCGGGATTCTGTTTGTTCACCAGATTAACAACACCCTCAATCCTTTTGGCTGAAATCCACTGGCCAAGGTGTATGTCGCTTATATGAGCAATTTTGTAGTTGTTAAATTCAGGATCAAGTCCATTAATCTCTACTGTTACAGGTACTACTTCAAAATCCCTGGCATCGAATTCATGGATTCCCAACTTATCCCTAACTCCAGACATGGCTGTTTGCATCTTTTGTCTTAAATAAAGTGCCCTAATATGCGGATTTGTTTCTTTCATGGCATCCTCATCATAGTGTCATGGTTTTCATTATTTTGAAATTCTTGGATGATCAATCCTCTAGCAAACTCGTAAGGTACACTGTCATCTCTATTTCTTCCCTTGCAACAAAGTCATCAGTTCTCAATTTGGCTGCTTCACTACCGAATGGAAAATATTTCTTTTCAAAATGAGTTGTTATGAATAGCTGACCGTCTTTTATTTCAATGGTTCCTTCAGCCTCAGATTTGAGTTTTTTCTGTTCTTCTTCACTCAATTCTTTTACACGGTATACAACGTAGTAATCATCTGAATTGTGTCCAAAATCATATACTTCAACCAGCATTTGATCCTCCAATAATCTGAATTTTTTTTGAAAAGTAAATTTATATGTTTATAC
>WASR01000254.1 GCA_009712615.1 Methanobacterium sp.
CATCCAATCACAGGTGCTAAAAATCCTCCAACCAAAGCAGCTAAAATAAATCCAACTGGATTTCCAGTCTGCAACAGAGAACCAAATTTACCTCTTAAATCTGCAGGAAATGTTTCATTAACATATGTCTGTCCAGTGGCCCATTCACCACCCACTCCAAATCCTGTTATGATCCTGAAAAGGATTAATGTTTCAATATTTGCTGAAAATGCGCATAAAAAAGCACCAAGACTGTATATTACTATTGTCCATTGAAGTACGGGTTTCCTTCCATATTTATCTGCCAGTACTCCAAATATCACCCCTCCAACAGCTGCAGCTAAAATAGACGCACTTAATGCGTATGAAAGCATGATGGTGGAAAGATGAAGTTCTTGGCCTATTGGTACTATTAGAAATGTGAAGAGTATAAGATCGTAGAAATCAAAAACCCACCCTGCCCAGCTGATTCCGAATATCCTGTAATGGATGCTGTTAAGTTTCTTATGCTGATTCAAGAGTGACAATTAGACCCTCCTATTTAATCCTGAACCTTTCTGATTTCTAACCTTAATTTTAGTTTTACATATGGATATTTAAAATCTTCTAAAACATTTATTAATAGTAAGCTATGTTTCCTACCTAAAACAATCCTAAACTGTCTAGTAAATAATTTTAAACAGATAAATTCCAGTTTAAGTAGATTTAATGTAGAAAAAAAGAGTGGTCTGTTAATTTAGTAAAAAATTGAGAAAAAAATAGATAATATATCTTTACGTTTCTTGATTTGCATCATCCAAAGCAGACATTATACCCAGTATTTTTGGGTCTTCGAATGGTTTCCCCTGAATTTGTATACCGACTGGAATTCCATTCACTTCACCTGCTTTCATACTGCCTGCAGGTATTCCTGCTAGGTTGGCTATCACAGTTAGAACATCGTAAGAATACATATCCATTGGTTCCAGAGATGTTCCAATCTTGTGTGGCAACATTGGAACAGTGGGGCCCACAATTGCATCTACATTTTGAAGTAGTTTGTTTACTTCTCTTTTGATGAGTGACCTGGCCTGCAGTGCTTTTTTATAATATTTGCCGCTGAATTCTTTTTGACTTATGTATGAACCCATGTAAATTCTTCTTAGGACCTCTTCTCCACAAACTTCTTCAATTCTTTGGCCGTACTTCCTTCCATCATACTTTCGTGTTGCTGAAAAGAATTCTACATAGTTTATGAGGTAGTATGTAGGTAGGCATAAATCAATATAATCGAAGCTTAATTCCTGTACTTCAGCACCCATGTCCTTCATTTTATCGATGGATTCTTCAACAATATTGACTATCTTGTCATCAGAGACATCGAAGAATTGTTTTACCACACCCAGACTAGTACCTTCAAGTGATTTTTTGTCAATTTGGTCTGTAAATCTTGGAGAATCCCATTTCACAGAGGTACATTCTGTCTCATCATGACCCCCGATAACATCCATGAGTAGGGCAGCACCACTCACATCCCTTGAAAATGGACCAATTTGATCAAAGCTCATTGCAAGATCTAACAATCCCTGTCTAGAAACAACCCCATATGTAGGTTTAAAACCTACAACACCACAATGTGATGCTGGATTTCTTATTGAACCACCGGTGTCAGAACCTATGCTTAGATCACACATCTCAGCTGCAACTACCACAGCACTTCCACCTGAAGAACCTCCAGGAATTCTTCCAGGAGCTGCTGGATTTTCAGTATGACCAAAGTAAGATGTTTCAGTGGAACTTCCAGCTGCAAATTCATCCATATTGGTCATTCCAATTATGATACCGTCTTCCTGTTTTATTCTTTTAACAACAGTTGCATCATAACTTCCAAGGTAGTTTTCAAGGGTTTTTGAAGCTGCAGTTATGTGAAAATCCTCAACATTAATGTTACTTTTAATTCCAATTACCAAACCTGCAAGCTTTCCTACCTTCTCACCATTTTCAATCTTTTTATCTATAGATTCAGCAACCTCATAAGCTGAACTTTCGTTTATCTCTAAAAAAGCATTATAATTATCATTCTTCTGTCCAATAGTCCTACAGAACATTTCCAGATTATCTAATGCCGTGATTTCATGATCTTTAATTAATTCTGATTTATCTAATAGTTTCATGGTCACACCTGAAATTAATACGGATGAATATTAATAT
>WASR01000246.1 GCA_009712615.1 Methanobacterium sp.
GTCGTCGGACTGGCCTTGTTCTGCTCCGGCCTCTGCTACCTGTTCAACCGTCTGATCGTCGTCGCGGCGACCGGGCAACTGCTGATGATCGCCTGCTTCATCGCCATTCTGTTCAATGCCGTTCCTCTGGTCGCAGTGGTCGATTTGCCATTCGTCATCGTCGCGCTCCTGCTGATCCGGCGGGAGACCCGTCGCGGCAACGGCAGGGTGCCGCCTGTCGGTGTCGACGCATAGCCTCCGCCGTCAAGGGCGGGATCATCGATCCTGGTAGCCAGAGAGGTTGGTCATGGTCGCAATATCACGGAACACGCCTCCGCCCCATCCGGACTTTCCGTCGCGCGCTTTCGACACCAATCCGTCCGGCGCCGGTTCCGGCGGGGAAGAGCTGCCAATCCCCGGGCAGGTCGATGTCGCCATCGTCGGTGGCGGTCTGGCGGGACTGACGGCAGCCAGGGGCCTGGCCGGTCGGAGAATCCTCCTTCTGGAACAGTGCGATGACCTGGGAGGGAATGCGAGAACGGCCCGCTATCACGGGCTTGGTTTTCCCGTCGCGGGCTCATGTCTGCAACAGCCCGTGCCCGGAGGACGGGTCGACCGGCTGCTTCGGGATCTGGGGCTCGGGAATCACTGGCGGTCGACTGCCTCGGACTCCCAGGTGATGTTCCGGACCGGACTGCTGGTTCGCAATCTGGGGACGGTATCGCTGGCGTTCTTGCGGCGGCCCGGATGGCTGTTGGATTCCAGGGTGTATGGTCTGACCGGAGCCCTGGTGCGGGCATTGCTGACGGGGCTCCCCTATATCGCAGCCCCGAAGCAGCTGGGCGATCCGATTTTCGCTTCCCTTTACGCCTATCTTGGCCGTCTCGCGCCAGGGAAGGGGCGTTACCCGTCCATTCCCTGGAATCCCGCCGACGGATGGACACGGGAAGAGATGGAGATATTCGACAGTGTCTCGCTGGAGCAGGTTCTGTTCGATTCCAGCGTCCGGAGCCGGTTACCGGCCGGTCTCGTGCCGCCGGCGAAACTGGGACGCCTGATCAGGGATGCCGTCGAAACGACGCTCCGGGTGGAATGCCTGCGTCTCGACCGGGTGTCCGGCTATGTCGGGCTGCATTTCCTTGTCGGCTATCTGTACGGCGTTCTGGTCGCCTTTCCGGGCGGGAACGGCTTTGTTTCGGAACGTCTGCTGGACGGGTTGAAAAAGAACGCCGGGTTCAGCCGCGTGGTCGGGTGCAGAGTCGACGCCGTCCGGCCCGCGCCGGCTGGGGGCTACCAACTGACCTGCCGGTATCAGGGTCGCGCGCTCGTCCTGTCGGCCCGCGCGGTGGTGTGGGCCGCCCCGAAATACGCCGCAGTCGAGGCCATTCCCGATTTGCCACCGGCGCAGCGCGCGGCAATGGCGCGGATTGACTACGGCGATTACGTCGTCGCGACCGTCATGTTGAGGACGCCCCTGTGGAGCGACAGATTCGGCGGCTATGTCATTGATGGCGCGGCCGACCCGGCCAGAGCCGGCGGTTGGTGCCGGGCCGGCGGCTTCGTCGTCGCCAACTGGCTCGACCCGGCCCGAATCCACCCGGCCGGGGTGTTGCCACTGCTGAAGCCGGGGACGGACTCCGAGGCCCAGGGACGATTGGCGACGACGTCGTTCGCGGCGCTTCAGGATGCTGCCTTCGGGGAAATCTCGGACATCCTGTCGTCGTCGGGGATTCCGGCCACGGTGATCGAAGATATCCGGATCTGGCGGTGGCCGAAGGGACTGGTATCACCCCGTCCGGGCGACATGAAAAACGATCTGTTTTTGCAGGCCTCGGCCCGCTGGGGAGGCATCGTCTTCGCCAACCAGGACAGCTATGGCGTCGGCAATTTCGAAGCCGCTGTTCTATCTGGTCTGGATGCCGCCCGGTCGTTGCAGGAGGACTGGCCGGCCTCCGCGGACTTCGGGCCGGGACGCGACGCCGTCACCGCCTGACCTTAGCCCCAGGGAGACAGGGACGATCATGGTCGAATTTGCGCCTCATATCGTGATCCTGGACGGATCCGTGCCGGATGACCGCCAATTCCTGGGCGGCAAAGCGGCTTCGCTGAATGCCCTGGTCCGGGCGGGCCTTCCGGTTCCACCCGCCTTCTGCGTGACCGTGGAAGCCTGCCGGACAATGATGGCC
>WASR01000067.1 GCA_009712615.1 Methanobacterium sp.
CATTAAAATTTCAATCTAAATTTCATTAAAAATATCGTTTGTAAATTTAGAATCGCTATCACTTTATTTTTGATGTTAGCCTATATATTAGTATGGGATATGGAATTTTTAATAAAAATATTTATCCAAATCCCCATTCCAAACTCAGTTCTTTTTGACCTTCTCTGTTCTCAACTTGAAGGATTCTGCATGTGCATGGAGTCCCTCATACTCTGCAAGTTTTGTTACCATCTGATCAAGATTCAGTACTCCCTGTTTTGATAATCTCTGCACAGTTGGTTTCTTAACGAATGATTCTGCTGACAGGCCAGAGTACATCCTTGCACATCCTGATGTTGGCAGCACATGGTTGGTTCCAGACCCATAGTCTCCTGCAGCCACAGGTGTGAGTTCTCCCAGAAATATGGAACCTGCATTGGTAATATTTTCAAGATCTACTTCTGGATCCCTTGTCATTATAATTAAGTGCTCTGGTGCATAGGCATTGGAAAATTCTATGGCCTTTCCTATATTGTCTGCTACGGCTATCAAGCCATGGGAGTTGAGAGCTTCGGATATAATTTCGGACCTTTCCATGGTGTTCAGCTGTTCTTTAATGAGTTTATCCACCTGGTTTGCAATCTTCTTTGAAGTTGTAACTAGGGCGCACGCTGCATTGGGATCATGCTCTGCCTGGGCCATTATATCCATGGCAATAAAAGCTGGATCAGCTGTTTCATCGGCTATTATCAGTACCTCAGAGGGTCCTGCAGGAAAGTCAATGTCAACCTGGCCGTAAACAAGTTTCTTTGCTGCTGTCACAAATATGTTGCCTGGCCCCACGATCTTATCCACCCTGGGAATAGATTCTGTTCCATATGCCATTGCAGCCACTGCCTGAGCTCCACCAACCATGTAAACCTCAGTTGCACCTGCAACCTTTGCAGCTGCCAAAACAACGTCTTTAACTGTTCCATCAGGTTGTGGAGGAGTGCAGCATATTATCTGTTTCACTCCAGCAATTTTTGCTGGTATGACTGTCATGAGTATTGTGGATGGGTAAACTGCCCTTCCACCCGGAATATAACATCCAACCGAGTCGAGTGGTCGGACTATTTGCCCTGCATTAACACCTTCATCAACCTCTGTAGACCATTCATCGGGGATTTGGTTTTCATGAAATTTAGCGATGTTTGATGCTGCCTTCTCAAGGGCCTTTACAAGTTCCTTGTCGAGTCTGGATATGCTGGAATTTATGGTTTCTTCTTCAACCTTAATTATATCCAAGTCAGCACCATCAAATTTTTTAGTGTAATCACTAAGGGCTTCATCTCCCCTGTTTTTAACCTCATTAATTATGGCTGTTACAGTGTCGATGGCTGTGTTTTCATCAAGCATTGAACGTTCAATGAGTTCCTGAGTTTCGTGATCATTTAATTGTACTAGTTTCATCTTATCAGAAAAATATTTGACTGCTTCAATGTTAAATATTTCTATGGAAAGCTATTTCATATGGACAACTACATTGTGATATGTATCACCAAACAGTATAGTTGTAGCCACTTTTACTCATAGAATGTTAAAGCTTCCCAAACCTTTAAGAATAATGATAATCAAGTTTATTGTACACGATGTAGGCATGGAAATAAGTTTATATATGAACGCGTCAATCCCTTATGTTCTAATTTTATTAGGGAAAGTTACTGATAATGTATGACATGCCACAATTCGTAGATTGTTCCTTAAATAGAAGGTGTCTGTAATATGTACAAGGATGAGCTCATACAAATACATCAGTTTCTGGTATACGTTTTAAAAAACTTGGAAGATGAGTACACAGTAAAAGACGAATGTAAGGACTATATTTGTCTTAATATCAGCCCCCACCATATTCACCGAACAAAAGCCGAACATAAATATGCTATTTTTGTACTTTCAACTGCTATATCTGAAATCATAGCAAACAACAACGGTGGAACCTCAACCAACATCTCCACCGGCCTTGGAGAGCTGGTTAAACGCTCAAAAAAAGAACTCATTAAATTCCAAGATGACGGTGCTTTAAGGTATCAAAACCAAAAGATCAAGCTCTAAATATTAGAAATTGATAAAGAAATTGAAGTAATGAAATATTTAATAGATAATTACCTATTTCACAAACTGGCTGTAAATAATACATTAC
>WASR01000202.1 GCA_009712615.1 Methanobacterium sp.
CGCCGCCACCCGTTCGACGCAGGCTGCCCGGCCCGACGGCATCTTGATCGCCGCGATATCGCCGCGACCGTCGAGCACGCCGTCCGCAAGCCCCTGTTTCTGCCCCAGGAGATGAAGGATGCGATGCTCGATCGAGTTCTCGCACACCAGATTGACCACCGTCACCGGCTTGGTCTGATGCTTGCGCCACGCCCGGGCGATACGCTGTTCCAGCTTGGCCGGATTCCAGGGCAGGTCCATGTTGACGACGGCGGTGGCGACCTGCAGGTTCAGCCCGACGCTGCCGGAGTCCGTCGACAGGAACAGCCGGCAGGCCGGATCGTTCTTGAACCGCCGGATCTCCTGCCGCCGCCGGTCCTGCGGCACCGTCCCCGTGTGCCAGGCGTATTCCAGGCCCATTTCCCCGGCCAGGTCGCGCACCAGGTCCAGCATCCGCTCCCATTCTGAAAAGATGATCACCTTGCGCCCGGGTTCGGCCATCAGGTCGGCGAGGATGTTTTCCAGTTCATCGAGCTTGGGCGACACCCGGCAGGTCGGATCGAGGATGTAGGGCGTGTCGCAGACCATGCGCATGCAGGCGAGAAGCTGCTGCAGCTTGTCGAACTCCTGCCTGGTCAGGGGACGCCGTTTGGCCCGCGCGAGCAGGCTTCCGACCGGAGCCTCGTAATCGCCGTAACGCAACTGCTGCTCTTCGGTCATCGAAACGAAGTAGGTATCGACCGTGCGGGCAGGAAGCTGGTCCTCGACAGCATCCTTGCGCCGCCTCAGCATCACCGGCTCAAGGCGGCGGTGCAGGTCATCGAGATTCTTGTAGTCCTCCGGCCTGCCCCGCTCGTCCAGGACATAGAAATCACGATTGAACCGGAACAGGGAACCCAGCAACCGTGGGTCGAGGTACTGGACGATCGAATAGATCTCGTCGATGCGATTCTCCAGCGGCGTCCCGGTGAGGACGAAGGCATAGGGACTGCGCAACGCCTTGACCGCATGCGCCGTCTTGGTCTGCCAGTTCTTGATGCGTTGCGCCTCGTCGAGGACGACGACGTCGGGGGAGACGAGGCGGTTGATATCGCGATGGTCAGCCAGAACCTGCTCATAGTTGACCAGGATGAAAAATGCGCTGGTTCCGTACTGTCGCAGACGATCCGGCCGCGCGCCCGACACCACGGCGACAGGAAGATCGGTGAAGCGGGCGATCTGGTCCTCCCATTCCGCCTTCAGAGACGCCGGCAGCACCACCAGGACCTTGCGGATACCCTTGAGGCGCCGCAGAAGCTCGCATGCGGCGATCGCCTGCACGGTCTTGCCAAGCCCCATCTCATCGGCCAGCAGCGCCCGTTCGCCGAAAGCGAGGTGCAGCATGCCGTCCCTTTGGTAAGACAACAGGGGATGTCGCACGACATCGAAAGTCGCCCGCCCCTGCCGGACGTCGTCCAGGAACGCCTGGCGTTCCGTCACCCGACGCCGGCGCCGCGCCAACTCCTCCAGCCTGGCATCGAGGTGACGGGAAAACCGCACGCCATGAGGAGGGGCGGCCGCGGGGGCGCTGCGCAAACTGGCGCAGGCCTCCAACGGGTCGCCGGCGAGACGGCCGCCGTCTTCGATGAGGCTATCGAGCCGAATGTCGCCGGACGGCCAATCGTCCGGACGCGACACATGCACGAACGGGCCGCCATCCGGCGCTGGAAACACCTCGAAACGTGGACTCCCGGCCCGCGAGGCCGCAGCATAGGCGCGCTTTTTTCCCCGGCGCAACCAGTCCAGCACGCCTTCGATGTGCTTGCAGGTGCCCAGTCCGTTGACTTGCCAGTCAAGACATCCGCAGCTGTTTTCACGGCGGAGGAGGGAACGGATTTCGACCTCGTATGTGCTTCCGCTGGCCGATTGCACACGATAGCTGCCGAAGTAGGGGATTTCGGGTTCCAGCGGATCGACATGGGCGATATGGGTCGATCCACGCCAGCGACGGCGGGCGATTTCCTCTTCGTCGGTTGTGTTCCAACCGACAAAAGCCGGGGCCTTGTTCTGGACCACCTTCGCCTTGCCGGAGGTCCTTTGCCTCTGCGTGACCGCCACGGGCCCCTCCCCAATCCGAACCGGCGACATTTTGGCGGCGTCCGTCCGCCGGCGCAATCGGCTATCACACAGAT
>WASR01000273.1:0-16329 GCA_009712615.1 Methanobacterium sp.
ATATATTAATTTGTTTATCATTAACAGTTTATTTATATGTTTGTATAAAAATCCCCTTCTTATTTTTAACTAGGATCTTTGCGTTGGGCTCGGGGATGGTAATTAAATCCTGTGGGGATACTGGCCCGTATACAATTTTATCTACCCCAACTATGGATGGAAGCTCATCAAGAATCATCAAAGTTTTTATAAGAGTGCTACCTAGTTTTTTACCGGGTTTTTCTTCTTCATCTTCGGATGAATATTGTTCAGAATCAATGTTCTTTGGTGCTGTTTCAGCTTTAACTTCACCAGACTCAGAAACATCTGCTTTGTTTTTAGTCCCTCTTGAAGGTTCAGATCCATACCTTTCAAATATCTGACTCTCAAAATCTCCCTCAGAAATATCTTGAACATCCTCTTCGACTGGCTGGGGAACATCAGATAAAAGTGAGTCTATGTCCAATGATTTTGCAGATCTATCCGGCCTATTTTTAGGTTTAACAGGCATTTTTCCATTATTACCATGATTCTTCTGTATGTAAGACATCAGAGGGGCAGTTAATTTTCCCCTATATTTAACAATGGATTCAACCAGTTCCAGATAAAGAAATTCTTCTTCAGGAGTGGAGTTAATTGGAACTGTGATCTGATTATCAGAATTGTCCTTAGTCTTTGATTCTTTAAATAGCTGATATGCTCTCTGAACATTCATAACAGCAGTGTTGGCAATTTTATGTTCCCTTCTTTCACATATTTCTGCCACTATTCGCTGCGCATCCCTTAAAAGGTATGATTCAAAGGAAAATGGATTGTTATCTATCTTCCTCATGAGTCCGTTGAGATAGTTGGAGACTTCGGTGTAGAAGTTATCTCCTACACGGGATAGACCGCTTATACTACGCTCTTTCTTTTGGATCTCCCTCAGTTTTTGGAAAAATTCATCCAACCCTATTCCTCACTTTCTATCCTTGGAGCTAGCAGGAATTTCAATTCACCGTCACCTGACACCATTTTCATGGACAAGTTAAGGGGCATATCGTTTCCCAGGCTCAATACTGCAGTTTCAGAGAATTTATCAGCCTTTAACATCTCTTTAATCTTTTCCAACGAGAACACTGATTTGGCATTTTCGTTGATCTTTTCACCATGGAGGTACTCTATCTTCGCATCACCAAATTCACCCTCAGCAGAGGCAATAAATTTGTCTGCGTCCACCATCAATGATATTTTGTCAGAGACTATTCCAATATCCTGTATGGAGTTTTTAAGTAGTGAAAAGGGTATTTCAAATTCTGATGGATAGTCCAGATCTGGTGGACTTGGTGCCTCGTATTCTATGTCTATTAATCTGATTTTAAAGGTTCTTCTAGCTTCATCTTCAAAAGTAAGTATCAAATTACCTTCATCAACAGTTAATTCAACTAAATCATCTGATTTTGCCCTTTTAAGAACTTTCATTAATTCTTCTGTATCCACATTAATTTTCAAAGGTTCGTCACAAGTATAAATATCAAATAACCCTGATTTAAGCTCGAGGTGTACGAATGTGATGTGGGACCTGTCAAGTGCATCGAGCCTTAACCCATCACCGTCTGCCTTCATCTGAACTTCATCCACGATCGAGGAAATAGCTTCGAAACTTGTTTTTAATACATTTGAATCGCTTAAAACTGCTTTGAACATTTTCATCCTCCGACTTACTTTTTATCTTCTCCAACTATATTATCCTTACCATCTTCAACTTTCTTGGGATCTTTCTTTCCATTGATATCTTCAGTCTTCTTATCAGTTGCTTCGGTTTTTCCCTCTGCAATCTCCAGTTCTGAATTAATATTTTTTAGGAAGGTTTTGTTTAAAATTTTCTGAGAAAATGCCCCAACTATGATCAAAAATCCTAGTAGTATTGAAAATGCTGCAAAGGATGCACCTTCACCAAATATAACATTGTCAGCTACCTTTGTAACAGAAGCGGAGATGAGTACAATACCATAAATAATTAAAATAACTCCTATTGCTAATGCCACATATCTAACTATTTGATCCTTTCTAGATCTGATGGAGTTAAACAAATCGTTATCCATTACTTCATGAAAGTTAATTGCATGATCTTCATGAAAGTTAATTGCATGATCTTCATGATCATCTGCTGCCCCATCATGGTTTGAAGGCTTTTGAGATTCTGATTGAAATCCATTTTGTTTTTCAACGCTGGAAGATTTGGTTTGTGTTTCCCCATCACTTCCATTTTTTGGTTCTGAATCAGAATTGCTGGATATTACTTCAGAAACTGTTTCAGATCCATCACCACTCTCGTTAGATGAATCTGTAGTTAGTTCTGATTCTTCTTCTTTTCTTTGTAAATCTTCAGCCAATAGAAAATCCTCCTTATTAATTTAACCATGTTGTTTAAACATGCTTAATCATATTCCCTCCAAGTGAATGAACATTTTGTACATCTGAAAAATCTTGTTTCAGATTCATCGGCACCCCTAGTTTGGATAAGCCACCATGAAGCTTCTTTATTATCACATTTGGGACATTTAACTACTGCTGTAGGTAAGGTCTGTATGTCATCGCTTGTTACAATTATACTGTCCTTCGACTCAACTTTTTCAGAAATCTCGTATTCACTAACAGATTCTTTGGTTACTTTGGTTGTATGTTCACAGTTTCTACATTCAAAAATGTCACCCTTAGGAAACATCACAGCTCCACATATAGGACAAAATTTCATTTGGTTACCTCCCAATCAAAAGTTATAATGATTTGTTAAGATCATGTTAATAGATTAATTTTTTCATTTGGTATTGCATGCAAAATCAAAAGATTTCGTTATTGGAATTAAGATTCAAAACTTAATAGTTCAATCTAGGTTTAACATCACCATCAAATTTTTAATAATTTCAAAGAGTCCTGAATAATCCTTTCATGATCAAATGCCAGATCAAGCGTTTTAATTTCATTTAAATCAAAATATCTCGCATCATCTGCATCTGTTGCCGATTCAAGCATTCCTCCTATTTTAACACCTAAAAAACAGACTGTAACAGTGTGGCCACGTGGATCCCTGTCAGGATCAGAGTAAACTCCCACTAATTCTTTTAATTTAACAACTATGCCTGTTTCTTCTTTAGTTTCTCTCACAGCAGCATTTTCTACAGTTTCTCCATACTCCACAAATCCGCCGGGCAGAGCCCATGAACCTTGATATGGATCGTTTTTTCTTTTGATGAGCAGAATGGATGCATTTTCCACCACCACTGTATCAACTGTTAAAAAAGGAGATTTCATTTGGATCACTACCATCAAGATTTAAAATTGATGTAAAAAATTCGTCAAGCACTTCCGTGTGATTCACCCTTTACTACACCTGCTGCTATTATATGGGCAACCCTGATTGGCTCAGGTATGGAACTTCTAGTTGTGGATAGTTTAACAATTTCCTTGGCATCTTCAATATTAATTCCATGAAACTGCATATAAATTGATTCTTTACCATCCACCCTGTGTACCTTTCCTGCCTCAACGATGTTGGCCCATCTATATTTCCAGTCAGGAAATCTTTTGAGAGCCTTTTTAATACCTTCAAAACTTGGAATTTTTCTCATTATAACTATTACTGGTATTCCTGTTGCTTCGTAGAGTTCACGTATGTTCACAACGTTGAATCCTGCAAATGTAATACCATCCAGCATTATGACTCCAAGCTGTCCAATATTTCTGGAATTTAACACCATTTCCGATATTTTTTGGGTGGCATCGGTGCCATCTCCAAGTACATGGGTACTTAATACACCATCAAGCCAGTTTCCTGCCCTAAAAACCGTGCCCACTATCATGACTTCTTTCTTGGTGTGGGTTGGAAATGGAGAATCATCCACCCCAAGGATTCTTATCTCCTGCTTTATACTTCTGAATTTTTTAATTTCAGTTCTATTTTTCATCTTCTGAAGCGCTGATGAGATTTTGTAATTCATCACATCTTGCTTTGACTGTTTCAGCAGCTAACTTAAGAGATTTTTTTGGATTTTTTGCCTTTACAATTAATTTAGGCTCACCAATAATTGGATGTTCAGTTACGTATGCCGCAGCTTCAACATCTTCATCTTCCATAAGGGTTTTTCTTATGGTGTTGCATAAAGAATGGGTTTCCCCAGTGATCTCTATCTCAAGTTCCTTCTTAGTATCCTTAATTACCTTCATATTATCCCTCATATTTTGTAGAAAGATTTCTTCTTTCTTTATTTCCACAGTTAGGACATTTCACTTCGTTTTTACTTATTTGTTTCATGTAATGTCTGCACTTGGTACACATGGCCTTCAAAACTCCAAGTTCATCTTCAGCTGTAGTCAGGTCAACGTTGTCAACCCCGATGATTTTGGTTACCTTAGCTTCAATTAGATCTCCTATCCTAAATTCATCGGTGAGCTTGGCAACATAGCCTTTTTGAGACTGGGATATGTGTATTCCCCCTGAAAAGGAAGTTACAAGACCCCTATTATTGTCTTTAATACTATCTAATTTTATAAGAGCTCTCTGGCCTCTTACATCTGATACCTGGCCAAACACAACAACTCCAGATTTGAGTATTGATGGAGAACTTGTTTTGGGGACGATGGATATCTTTTTATTTTTGTTGTCCAATGAAACTGTTCCCGCAATCAATGACCTTATGCTACCATCATCTTCATAGGTCCAGTCTGATGGAACAAACTCCTCAGTAACTCCCAAAGCATCGCCAGGTAAAACAAAATCTCCAGATTTGGTTTTCATTTATTCACCTCACTTAAAATAAGTACAGTCAACTCATCATCAAATTTGTTAAATTCATAATTGTAGTGTAATTCAATCCCTCATACATATCTGAGTAACTTACTATTTGGACTTCATCTTAATAAATTAGTGACATATTATAAGATTTGCATTTTTAGTTACCATTATATTTATTTGTTTTTGTTATTTAATCCACCATATTTAATTTCATCTATTTCATAGTTTTCCCATTCTCTTTTACCAATGGCAATTTCTAGCTCTTGTGGAGTTAATAAAGGTTTTTTATACCTACTAGAATCATCAATCGCTATCCTAGGACACGCAGTCATCACAAATGCATCAAGATCCATATAGGGAAGCAATTTTTCAGGGGAAACATCATCTAGAAGAAGTATGAATCCTTCCCTTCCAGCTTCACTAAGTAGGTTTTTCAATTCCATGGCAATATCTAACCTGTTCTGACCTTTTTTGGTCGATACTATAATCCCGAATGTTTTAGCATCCATTGCTTTAGCTATCCTTGCAAATCTTATTCTCAGTATCCTGTCTGAAAAATCATTTATCAACCTTGCTTCATCAAGGTAAGGATCTGCAATAATTACCGGTTTGTCGGTAAAAAGTGTTATTCCCAAGGCATGGAAGTTACCACTTCCAACATACAAGAAGGCATCCACATAGAGGTCCTTTATGGATGAAAAATTACAGCCCAAAACCTGTCCCCTTGCGGTACCTGCCCCTTCATTAATGACAACTTCCTTACCATTCTGTTCTAAAAATTCAGCAACTTCTTCTAGTTGTTTAAGGTGTTGAACCGTGGTTACTAGTCCTATTTTTTTGTAACCCTCTAGGAGGCTCATTGCATTTCCTACTGATCCCAATAATTCCATTTTTGAACTTGCATCCACAAATAGAACTGGCATATCATAATTGAGTGGGAGTGGTTTGTGTCCAAAGTGAACTAAAACATCAGCAATACCGGTCATATCCACATCTGCAACATCACAAGCCCCAAAACATGGATCAGCAGATATTATGACTGTAGCTCCTGTTTCGGCTTCAATTTGTCTTGCAACCTCAACAGCATGTAATTTGAGTCCTTCTGGAAACTGAAGACCAACAGTTTCTGCATTGAGGTTTTTTACCCTTCTTATTATTTCATCTATTTCAAGTTCGTGTCCAGACATATTATCCTCAAACTATCTCGTCGCGTGACCCTTCTATCTGTACCTTTCCATCGACCACATTTACATTAACTAGACTTTTAACTTCAAACCCAGTCTCATCCATTACTATGTTCTTTCCTTCTCCCTTTTCAACAACAGCAAAAACATCAACAATTTCAATGCCCATTTTTTCCATGGCCTTTAAAACTGCTATCATGGTTCCCCCTGTGCTCACAACATCATCAACCAGGATTACTCTGTCTCCTTTTTTCAAACCATTGATGTAAAGTTCTCCATGACTGTAACCTGTGATTTGATGTACGGCAACTTCACCTTCTAAACCATATTGTCTTTTCCTGATTACAACAAACGGGATACTTGTAATGATGGACAGTGCAGTTGCAATGTGTATTCCCATTGCTTCGACACAAACAATTTTATCAACATTCAAATTACCAAATTTTCTTATCCCTTCTGCAGCCTCTTTCAAAACATCAGGATCCACGAGTGGAACTCCGTCTGTTATGGGATGGACAAAGTAGTTGTAATCGCCCTTTTTTATTATTGGTGCTTCAATTAAACTGATCTTGAGTTTTTCAAACATTCAATCCCGCCTAGTATTTCGAAATAATAATCAGCTAAAACATAAATTTATTGAAAATATTTTTAGCTATTTAACAGTTCTAAAATTAACAAACATAATTATATCTAATTAACGGTATAATGGTATAATACTATTAGGTATATATTATAGTGATGTACGATCTATTTTTTAACTTGATGAGTTAGCAATAATAGTGAGTTTGTAATTAGTACAAATGATCAGAAAAAAATTATATAATTTATGGAAAAATATTAAGTCAAATTATGAATTCAATCAAAATTAAATGGTGAGAATAAATGTTGGGCAATCTTGGAAAAAATCTTACCAAAACAATGAAAAAATTGGCCGGAATGGCCATAATTGATGAAGAAGTAGTTAAAGAAGTCATTAAAGATATTCAAAGGGCACTCATACAATCTGACGTTAACATCAAACTTGTATTAAATCTTTCAAAAACCATTGAAGACAGATCATTAAATGAAGAACCTCCAAAGGGAGTAACCCCTAAAGAACATGTCATTAGGATTGTCTACGAAGAACTAGTAAATCTCCTTGGTTCAAGTGCACAAGAAGTTGAAATAGATAAACGTCCATATAAAATCCTTTTCATGGGTCTTCAGGGAAGCGGAAAAACTACATCCATAGGTAAACTCACTCGATACCTTCAGAAAAAAGGATTCAATCCGGCAATTGTAAGCACAGACACATGGAGACCTGCTGCTTATGAACAGTTACTTCAGTTAACTGAGTCCATGAATGTTCCTGTTTATGGAGATCATGAAAACAAAGACGCCCTAGACCTTGCAAGAAAGGGGTTGAAAGCTGCTAAAAAGAACGATATAATAATTGTGGACACTGCAGGAAGACATAAAGAAGAGAGTGATCTCCTGGCTGAAATGGAAAGTCTCTCGTCTATTGTCGAACCTGATGAAGTTATAATGGTTATAGATGGAACTATTGGCCAGCAAGCCGGAGAACAAGCCCTTGCATTTAACAACGCAACCAAAATAGGGTCAATCATTATTACAAAATTGGATGGTTCAGCCAAAGGTGGAGGCGCACTTTCAGCAGTTGCTGAAATTGGGGCCCCAAAAAAATTCATAGGAACCGGTGAGAGGGTTGAAGATTTTGAAGCCTTCGATCCAGATAGATTCATTTCACGACTGCTGGGAATGGGTGATATTCGAACCCTTCTAGAACGTGCAGAAGAGATTGCAGAGGAAGAAGGAGACATGGGATCTGTAGATGCCATGTTGAGTGGTAAGTTCACATTGAAGGATATGTATTCACAGTTTGAAATGATGAATAAAATGGGCCCAATGCAGCAAGTCATGAATATGATTCCTGGTGCCGGAGGTAAACTCCCTAAAAATGCATCGCAGGTAACAGAGGAAAAACTTTCCAAGTACAAGATCCTGATGGATTCCATGACTGAACAGGAATTAGAACATCCTGAAGTTATCAAACAATCCCGTGTAAAAAGAATTGCAAGGGGTTCGGGTATGAAGAATGAAGATGTTAAGGAACTTTTAAAATATTACAACGTCACTAAAAAGGCCATGAAAGGATTTGGTAAGCGTAAAATGGGCGGTCCTCTTGGACAGATGATGAAACAAATGATGAGATAATCATTTCATCATAAAATTTTTGACTATCTATTTTTTTAATTAATTAGTAGAATGCTGTAATTACTGGAATGATACAATATGGAAAATCTAATTCATGATAAATTAATTACCACAATGGAACTTACACAGGGAAATATTTGCAACCATTGTTTAGGCAGAATCTTTTCAAAGGAAATCAAAGGTCCTGGGAATGTAATCCGTGGTGAACGCTTGAAGCAAAGCCTCCAAGATCTAAATAAAACTTATCTCAAAGATGATAAATGCTGGATATGTGATGATCTCTTTGAGAATATGGATACAATGATTCAACAGGCCCTAAAATCCGTTGAAGATGAAGAAATTAATTTTTCGAATTTTCTAGTGGGATGTCGTGTAGATCCAATTGTACTTGAAAGGGAAGCATACATCCATCAGAAGCTTGGGGCCAACGTTGAAAATATTAAAAAAGAAATTAACAGAGAATTTGGAAAAGAACTTTCATCAAGACTCATCAAAGAAGTTGAATTTGACTCACCTAACCTCGTCTTTATGGTGGATTTTAAATCTGGAAATGTTGAAATCACCATAAACCCAATATTTATCGAAAGCAAATACAGAAAATTAGTTCGGGACATTCCACAAACTAAATGGCCATGTAACAGATGCAAAGGTCGGGGATGTGAAAAATGTGATTTCACAGGCAAAATGTATCCTGAAACAGTGGAAGAACTCATTTCAGATGTTATGATCAAAGCTGCCAAAGGGACTGGAGCCAAATTCCATGGCGCAGGAAGGGAAGATATCGACGTCAGAATGCTTGGTAGTGGAAGAACATTCGTTCTAGAGATTTTAGAACCTAAAATCAGAGAACTTGACCTTAACACACTTCAAGAAGAGGTGAATAAATATGCTGAGGGTAAGGTAGAGATATCTGAAATGAAATATGTTCCAAGAAATCGGAAGGCCGAAATAAAGCAATCCTCCACAGATACTTACAAAGTTTATAAAGCATTGGTTGAGGTAGACGACGAAATTGATCCCGAAAATTTAGATTCCCTTAAATCCCTAGATATAATAAACCAGAGAACACCAATAAGAGTTTCACACAGACGAGCAGACAAAATTAGAACCAGAAAAATAAGGAAACTTGATTATAACTGGTTAAAACCAAAAAGTTTTGAGATCACTCTGGAATGTGAAGGAGGATTATACATCAAAGAACTCATATCTGGAGATGAGGATAGGAGTAAACCTAGTGTGGCTGAAGTACTTGGAACCAATGCAAGGTGTGTTCAGCTCGATGTTTTGGAAGTGAATATATAAGGTATCAATGGATAGTATTATATAGTTTCAAAAAATCAAAATATATATTTACATCCCCTTGCAAATTTAATATTCAGCACAATGTATTGCTAGTAAAAATTTAGTTCAATTAATCTGATTTTTCATATAAATGAATCAGTGCCATGCTGAATGAGAACTGAGGATGATGAGTCAAGATCAGTGCAAAGTGAATCTGATTTAAACGTTTTAGTTTAATATTGATAATATGTGACGTTAAGTCAACTCAAACTTTAAATACCCAAGGGTTTTGGAGGTTAGAAATATGGTAAAAAGATCAAAAGGTTCAAGAAGTAAAACACGTTTCAAACTTAGAAAGACAATTAGGCCAGGTAGAACAAACCCAATCACCAAAAAGATACAAACTTTCGATGAAAGTGATATGGTACACATAATAATCGACCCAAGTATCCATAAGGGCCAGCCACACCCACGTTTCCATGGAAAAACTGGTAAAGTGGGAGAAAGAAGAGGAAATGCTTATATTGTAGAAATAAACGATGGGAACAAACCTAAAAAATTAATAATCAGACCAGAACATCTTAAAATGCAAGAGTGATTCTGATGATTGGAAAAAAAGTAATAGAAACAGAACCCATCACTATTGCAAAAGCCAAGGATATGCTCGATGAAATTTCTGACTCGTATGAACCAACATACGAACAGAACTTAGCCATCGAACACGTTAATAAATTTTCCAACCTCGCTGCTGATAAATCTCTAGAACTCGTTAAGGAGTTGGAAGAACTCATTAAACAAACCCAAGCCATAAAAATTGCAGATCTAATGCCTGTTGATATGGCGGATCTCAGACTGATATTTGCAAAGGAAAGGGGTTCACATAAAAAGGAAGAATTAGAACAAATTCTTGAAATTGTGAACAAATACCGAGAATAGATTGGACTCAGCATCTGATCAGAACTGGACCCAAGGGTCCTTAATATACAGAAACCATCCGGGTGGTTTATAATGGAAGATAATGCAATTATCCTTGATTTTCTTCCTTTAGGTTACGTCAAGGAAGGAAAACCTTCATTTAAAAGAAAACCTATAGCTCAGGCCATAGGAACAGAAGAATTTACACTTCTTGAATTAATTCCCAAAGAAAGGGTTCAGCTAGACATCCATGAAAGAGTTTACATCGGAGCGGGTAAAAGAGATAAAATAGCCCGTGTTAATAGCAGGTTGATGTTCGATAAACTCACCGCAACTTCAAGGGTGGAACTGGATTATGTTATTGAAGAAATAATCAAAGAAAATGAAGCTAAATTTGTTGAATTTTTCAATGAAGCAGGCCCAATATCAACCAGATTACACCAGCTCGAACTTCTTCCCGGAATTGGAAAAAAACACATGAGGGATATTATCAATGCTACCAAAGAGTCAAAAATTACCAGCTTTGAAGATATCAAAACTCGTGTGCCCATGCTTGCGGATCCTGTTAAGCTGATTGCAAAACGTGTTCATATGGAATTGGAAGCAGCAGGAGATAGAAGGGGAAAAATGAAATATATTCTCTTCACCAGACCGCCTAAGCCCCAGAAGGGCCATTAATATCTCCGTATCTACTTTTTTTATATTATTTAAAATGTATTTTTCAAGTTAATATGGTAAAATAATTTTTTTTTAGGAGTTATATTTTATGTTGTCTGAGACCCTCAGAATTCTTAAACAGAACGGTATAAAACTTGATAAACGCAAAGGACAAAATTACCTGGTAAATCCTGACGTTATATCAAAAATCATTCAAAGATCTGAACTTTCAAAAAATGACCGTGTACTAGAGATAGGTGCTGGAATAGGAACACTAACCATACCCCTGGCTAAAAATGCAGGTAAAGTATATGCGGTTGAACAGGATCAGAAGGTTGCAAGTGTTTTAAGAAAACGTTTGGAACAGTTGGAACTAGACAACGTTGAAGTGATTGTTGAAGATGCTACTAAAATGGATCTGCCATTAGTAAACAAAGTCGTTTCAACCTTACCTTATCAAATATCATCCCCCATAACATTTAAAATACTTGAAAATCCATTTGAAATGGCTGTTTTGATGTATCAAAAGGAATTTGCCCAGAGAATGGTAGCTTTGCCCGGAGATAGAAATTATTCAAGATTATCTGTGATGATGTACCTATATTCAGAAGTGGAAATATTATTCCAAGTTTCTGAAAACGATTTCTTCCCTAAACCCAAAGTTGCATCGGCAGTTATCAAAATGCGACCAAAAATAGATGTTGATATCGATCCATTCTTCGTTGATGTTACAAGGGCTATGTTTCAACACAAAAAAAAGAAGATCAGAAATGCCCTAATTGATTCATATCATGAAATAGGGGAAATGGACAAATCAGAACTGAAAACAATCATATCCCAATTGGATCAAACGAAGATGAATGAAAGGGTTTTTAAAATGAGTCCTGATGATCTATTAAAAATTTCTTGCGATATTAAGAAGTTGGTTTAACTATATATTTACTCATAGGATGTGAGGGTTATGAATGAAAATCCATTTGAAATTTTGAAACAAGAATTTCCAGAAATTGCAACTAGCTTAGGTGAACTTGTTGAAGCACAAAAATCATTTAAGGGTATTAACAATAAAACTAAGCAGTTATTAAATCTTGCAATACAAACAGCGAACAGAAACCCAACAGGGGTTCAGTTACACGCTTCTATGGCAAAAAAGGAAGGTGCCAGCCGTGAAGAAGTTTTAGGTGCGGTGGTATTAAATTTACATCATTCTGGACTTGCATCTGTTATGGAATGTTTACCAGCAGCAGTAAAAGGATTTGATAATCGTTCCGAGGTAGTATGAAAACCATTACCAGTTACTCCAGAAGAATATCTAAAAAAGAGGCAGATAAAGGATTTATTTTCATATTAAAATCTAAATTATCCTACTTTCCAAAATCATCTTTTACACTAACAGATGGTGATATAAGCGTAACAAAAGAGATAAAATCGTATCCCTGTACATGCAGAGGGCCAGAGCGGCCTCATGACCATTATTATATATCATGGGACAATTTAGAAGCTGGACACATCATCGAAATCAAAAAAAATGATTCTGGCGATTACTCGATCACTCAACTATGATCAAACCAAAGAAGCTAAAAATAAATTTAAGGTAATTAAAATGATTGAATACAACGGAATAACCCTCTATACAAACGAAGAAGTATACGAACCAGCTGAAGATACATTTTTGTTTGCAGAAAACTTGGAACTTAACCGCAGGGATGAAGTACTTGAAATTGGGACTGGAACTGGATTGATTGCAATTTGTGCATCAAAAAATTCCAGAAAAGTTATTGCTACTGATATTAACAACGCTGCGATTAAATGTGCCCTTAAAAATGTGATAACCAACCATACCTACAATGTGGAGTTAAGGGAAGGAAACTTATTTGAACCTGTTAAGGATGAAAAATTTGATGTGGTACTGTTTAACACACCCTACCTTCCAACTTCTGAGGAAGAAAAATTAGATGGTCAAATCAACCCTGCATTTGACGGGGGTTTGGATGGTAGAGATACCATTGATGCATTCTTAGATGGAGTGAAGGATGTTCTTAAAAAAGAAGGGAGGATCCAGATGGTTCAATCTTCATTGGCAGACAATGAAAAAACCCTCCATAGATTGAGAGATCTTGGTTTCGAAGCAGAAATAACTGCCAAAGAGAAATGTTTTTTCGAAGAAATTGTTGTCATTACTGGAAAACTTGTATAATTACTAGTTTTCATCCATTATTCTATTTTTATTTACATTAACATGGTGACTACCAAACCAATACTCAAACCCATCACAATTACTGCAGTTGTTATAGATATGAAGTTGAATAGTTTGGAATTGACGTAGTCACCCATAACCCTCTTGTCGTTAATTATTAAAAGCATTAATATTAACACGAAAGGTAGTAACAGTCCATTGGCAACCTGTGATAAGTACAGTATGCTTAGGAGAGGCACATTTGGGAACATTATTATTATGACAGCCAGCAATATGAGGCCAAGGTATAAACCATGAAAAACAGGAGCTTCTCTGAAACCTTTAGAAACACCTGCTTCAAAACCTAAGCTTTCACAAACATAATATGCAGTAGAAAGGGGAAGAATACTGGCTGCAAATAATGAAGCATTTAAAAATCCGAATGCAAACAGTATACTGGCATATTGTCCAGCCAATGGGACGAGGGCGTTTGAAACATCGGCAACATTGGTAACTTGTACCCCACTGGAATAAATCGTTGCAGCACAGGATAAAACAATGAAAAATGCCACTATGTTTACAATGATTGCTCCAAACACAGCATCTAATTTTGAATACTTCAAATTTTTCAGACTAATTCCCTTTTCAACTACAGACGACTGTATATAAAACATCATCCAAGGAGCTATAGTTGTACCAACCATACCAATAACCATAGTTATGTAAGCTGTACTGAGACTTATCTGAGGCATGATAAGGCTTTTAGCTGCCAGTCCCCAGTCAGGACCTGCGAGAAATCCGGCTATGATATAAGAGAAATAGAGACAGGAAGCCAGTAAAAATACCTTTTCAACACTTTTATATGTCCCTTTAACCACAAGCAGCCACACAAATAATGCAGCCACAGGCAGTGCGAAGAATTTAGGGACTCCAAAAATACCGGCACTCACTGCGATTCCTGAAAATTCTGCCAGAACATTTCCAAAATTGGCTAGTAAAAGGGCTATCATCATTAAAAATGTGATCTTGATCCCAACTTTTTCACGAATGAGATCAGCCAGACCTTTACCTGAAACTATTCCCATTCTAACCCCCATTTCCTGAATAACAGCTAATGCTATTATCATTGGGATAAATAACCATAAAAGATTGTAACCAAACTGTGCCCCAGCAAGGGAATATGTGGTTATACCACCAGCATCGTTGTCCACGTTTGCTGTTATAATACCGGGTCCCATTACAGATAGAAAAATTATTATGCTCAAAAAAATAGGGCTCTTAAATAACCTACTAAACACTTTAACATCCATGGGACCACCTCATCGGCCAAACATGCGGGGAACTCTCTTTTTCCAAGCTGTGGGAAGAACAATATCAATGGCATCATCAACAGTTATGATACCCCTTAATTTGGTTTCGTCCTCAACCACAGGAAGTGCTAGTAGATTGTACTTAGCAATTGTTTGTGCAACTTCATGTTGATCTTCCATTACATCTGCCTTAATAATATGAGTATGCATTATTTCTGTAATCCTTGTTTCCGGATTCGAAATTAGTATATCTCTCAATGACAAAACACCTACCAAATCACCGTTCAATGAAATAACGTATACGTAATAAATGGTTTCAACATCTGCTGCCATTTTTCGTAGGGATTCCAAAACTTCGTTAACAGTTAAACCCTGATTAACGTATGCAAATTCTGTTGTCATAATACCCCCAGCTGTATTTTCAGGGTATTTGAGTAGTTTTCGCAGATCATTGGATTCCTCAGGTTCCATTAAGTCCAAAAGTTCTTCTGCTTTTTCTTCAGGCAGATCAGCAAGCACATCTGCTGCATCGTCTGGTGACATCTCATCCAAAATTTCTGCTGCCCTCTGACTGTCCATTCCCTCTAAAATAGATACCTGTCTTTCAGGAGACACTTCTTCCAGAGTATCCGCAGCAGATTCATCATCTAATGAGTTTAAAATATTTAATGATTCATTAAGCCCTAGTTGATCGACAATTTCAGCCATGTCTGCAGGGTGAAGTTTTTTTATTTTCTGTTTAGGAACTTTGAGTTTCACATTGGAATAATCGCTCTCAACAGGATCAATGTCCCTCCAAGAAATGAGATCTTCTGTTGAAGTGATTCCCAAAGATTTAACAATACGATTCAGACCTAATCTCCTTAAAATACCATTTACTCCTATATCCACACCAATTACATGGTAGTGTCCATTAGTAGGGGATATTTTAATATCGTTAACTCTTCTGATTTTTTTACCCTCAATATCAACTACTTGTCTGTCCATTACATCTTTCAAAAGGAGCACATCATGCTTTTGAATTTCGTAATCCTTAATTTCGTCCAATGAACATTTAAGTTTCACTTCCTTTCCAATTTTATCTATACATCTCCAGGAAATATTTTTAATTTGTTTTCCTGTAAATGTAATTTCTATAGCCTTTAGTATAGGGTAGGAATGATCTGAAGAAACTACAACATCTTTCAATCTCCCAATTTGTTCTCCAGATGGAGATAATATGGGTTTTTTAATGAAATCACTTAAATACAAGTTCTCACCTCCCTGATTTGTGGTTAAATAATTTGAAGTTATAGAACAGGAATCACATCCTCTTTTACACGCTCTAACACTATCATTTCTGTTAAATCTTCGACTCCATCAATAGATCGAATTTTAACGTTCATTATCTCGTTTAGTTCTTCAATACCATGTGCCCATGCCTTGATTAATATGTCGTATTCTCCTGAAACAGTGTAAACTTCAGAAACTTCCTCGAGTTTTGAAAGTTCATACTTCACATTTTCATGTTTTTCAGACTCAGTCTGTATGATAATTATGGCAGTCACAGTCAAACCAATTTCTTCAGGGTTCACAATGAGGGTGTACTGTTTAATGACGTTATTTTCCAGTTTCTTGAGTCTATTAGATATGGTTGCATCAGGTACATCTATTTCTTTAGACATTTGAGAGAGTGTGATTCTTGAATTCCTGACAAGGGAACGAATTATCTCCGAGTCTATATCATCCATTTCAAATTCACCACTTTAATTTATAGTTTAGATTATATTGACTACACTTATAAATATTATGGAACATTACCATAATTTAGATGAAATTTTGGAAAATCACCCATAAATT
>WASR01000273.1:16339-24112 GCA_009712615.1 Methanobacterium sp.
TTATGGGAAAAATCAAAATTTCGAAGTAAATAATTAAATTTTTCCTTATGAAGATATCTAATTCCAAATTTTTAAAACAATATATCCTGCTTTTAAACCCAGATAGTTAATTTTTACATTATTTACTGGAGTTCCAGAAGGAACACCCATAATATAAACCTTGAAGGGCTCGTTAAGATCTCCCGATGCATATATATGGATAACCAACACGTCTTCTTTCCCTAATTCCCTGACTCTGCTTGTTATATCTATTGGACAATCTTGAAATCTTTCTGTTGTAGCAGATAAGTTGTTGGGAGTATCTAATATCCACATAGCCTTTTGATCAGGTGTGTGGGGAGGATCTGTTAGTAAGTAAAAATCGGTCGAATTTAATGTATCCTTTCCTATTTTAAATGCATCGCAATACCAACCGGGTCTTTTATTGCTAAAATCAGGTAAATCGTGCGTATCTTTTTTTATTTGTGAATGTGGACAGTTATAATGACTTTTATTTGTATCTAAACTCTTCTGAATTGTTAATAAGGTGCAAATAACGTATGAATTGTAACTGTACATTATTGTCCTGTTTGCTACGTAAACTTCGGTGCTAATGTTATTTGTTTGGTTTACAATGTATAGTAATGGAAGTGAAGAATCATAGGGATAAATTGTAACACTACATTTAAAACCCTCTGGAATCAACTTATCCATTAATTCTGGGTTATTTTTGAGGGCTTCAAGTTTTTTTGAACTCAGTCTATTTGTTCCAGAACTGTTCTTGGTGTCAGCTAACCCCGGGGATACTCCCCTAACTGATCCCATTTCATCCCAATACTCTGGAGACCCGGAAGTTTTAATAAGAACATCACATGCATCATCTGTAATTCTCTGGTAGGTCTGTTCAGAATAAAAATCATCAATTCTGTTTCCAGCAATGTCCATTGCATCTGCAGATATTCCCAAGATCAGCATCATGATCAACAGTGATAAAAATACGTCCAATGAAAATATGAAGCCTTTTTGATCCATTAAATCACCATTTAATCATTAATAAGCCCATATTTGTCTTTGTGTCCTTTATCAAGAAATATTCCAAATGAAGAAGTTTTGTTGGAATTATATTCCAACAAGTTTCCAGGATAAATTTCAGAAGGATTTGTACCGAAAATAACATGATCTATAGAGCATGGCGCATATTCACATGAAATATTAGTCATTCCAGGTAAAACAAATGTTTCAAGTCCCGTATGGTTGCACACAGATTTACCCTCGAGTCTACAAAAAATACAAGATCCCGCACCACTCAAGTGATAGTATCCATTGTCAATACAATTCTTAAGGACCACATACGAGTTTGAATGTCCATGAGAAGGGTATGGATCGTACGGGCATCTTTTGAAGTAGAGTGGTGAGCTTGCGTTATCATAGGCCGAACTGTTTTCTATGCCCTTTGATTTAAGGTAGTTTGAAAGTGCAAACCCATAATATATTTTATTACCATCTGTTTTTAAGGATCCATATCCTTTCATTTTAATAAACGGTAGAGGATCCTTAATTTTACAGTATTCTGAGGAGGAATCTGTAAAATCTGAACATACAAACTGCACGTCTTGACTGATGTTCTTAACAATATAACTATCATGGTAACTAGCGTACAGTGTGGATTTAACACAAATTTTGTATGGATCCTCCGAATTATCAACTGAATTTATTTTACAGGTCATATTTATTCCTGTTTCTCTTTGATATTCTAGATATGTCTCATCGATTTTTGATTGTATCCGTGATTTAATAATTATTCTGCTGTTTGGAACAGGTTCTCCTGTTTTAGAGACCATATCAGAAGTTTCGTTCATTATTTGAAGTGTGAATAGTGGAATGTTGGACTCCACATCTCCAGTCAATTGATGGAGTTTATCTGAATTAAATGGAATGACATGGACTTCATCCATGATAAAGGCCGATACCATTATGTTGGCAAGGATTAAAGCAGGTATAATCAATAAAAATGTCATACCGCCCATTACATAACCATTATTATCCATTTTGGTTCCTTTAAACAATTTTTGTAATGTTAAAAAATCCTTCAATTTAATGCAGTAATATTATATCTTAAAAACATAATAAATATTTGCAAAATTACAAAAAATAGTATTAAATATTATGATAAATATCATAAAAATAACTTGGAGGGTCAAAGGTTAATATATAATGAAGATTTAATAAGAATCTAAATTGCAAAATATATTTTGAATTAGATCATATATTAGTTAGAACGATTTTTAAACGATTTAAAATATAGTTAACAATATATTTGTAAACTAAAGAGTTAGGAGGTTCAATATGAAAGATATCGTAAGAGGTTGGCGTCATATCCAGCAACGATACAATCTCATAGGATCGAAGTGTTCACAATGCGGAAATGTATTTTTCCCAAGTAGAGTCTTATGTCCAGAATGCAGAAGAAAGGGTAAAATTGAGGAATTTCAGTTCAGTGGTAATGGAAAGATCCACACATTCTCAGTCATACACACTCCGACTGATGAGTTCAAAACACTGGCACCATATGTTGTTGCAATAGTGGAACTCGAAGAAGGTGCAAAAATAACATCCCAGATTGTTGATTGCGATCCGGATGCCATTGAAATCGGCGATGAAGTTGAACTGGTATTTAGAAAGATCAAAGAAGAAGGCGATGACGGAGTGATATCGTATGGATACAAATTCAAGCTCAAAAACTAAGACTGGTGTGATTCTTGTAGGTCATGGAAGTAGATTACCCTATGGTAAAGATGTTGTAAGTCAAATTGCGGAACTATACCGTGCCAAACAAGACTACATGGTAGAAGTGGGTTTCATGAATATGAACAAACCATCCATTCCCGAAGCAATTAACAAATTAGCAAAGGAAGGCGCAGAAAGGATCGTTGTAACTCCCGTATTCCTTGCAAATGGAGTCCACACTACAGAAGACATTCCTAAAATACTTGGATTGAAAGATGACAGCCATGAAGAAGGACATGCACACAGCCATGGCCATGCACACAGCCATGATGACGAGGAAAAAGTTGAGATCGAATTTGATGGAGAAATCATCTACACAGAACCCCTGGGTGCAGATGAAAGAATCGCAGATATCATAAACGACAGGGTCAACGATGCCCTCTAATAAACCTAAAATAACTGAACTCGGGGAGAAAAAACTCATTAAAAGGCTTCTATCTAGAAGTCAAACCACCCGAGTTAAAACTCTTTTTTTAAATAAAATACCCATTGCAAGCCTTTCAGATGATGCTGCCCTAGTTGATATTGGTGAGAATTATCTTGTTCTGTGTTCTGACATGTTGATGAGATCAACACATTTTCCAGTTGAAATGTCCTTCAGACAGATTGGTCAAAAGGTCGTGACAGTAAATGTCAGTGATCTTGCTGCCATGGGTGCCGACGCAGTGGGAATTATCATTTCCATGGGACTTCCAAAAACCATGTTGGTGGAAGAATTTGATGACCTAGTGGATGGAATACTCGACACCTGTGAAAAATATGGTATGGCCCTCATAGGGGGCGACACCAACCAAGCCTCAGAGTTAACCCTTAATGGTACATGTATTGGAACTGTAAAAAAGGAAAATGTTCTGATGAGGTCTGGAGCTCTTCCAGGAGATGTTGTGGCTGTGACTGGTAACCTGGGACTCGCAGCTGCAGGATTTGAAATTCTCGAATGCAACAGTCCTGATGAATTAAATGAAAAAAGTGTTAATATCAGCATTAAACATGCACTGGAACCTGAAGCCAGGCTAAAAGAGGGAAAAATTCTTTCAAGTAATGGTCACGTGAGTTCAGCCACTGATATCAGTGACGGGCTATTAAGTGAACTGGGTGAAATCATTGATGCCAATGAATCTACCATTGGAATTACAGTCCATGAAAACTGGCTTCCAATACCATCCGAAGTATTTGAAGTTGCAAAACATGTACATAAAAATCCCTATGATTTAGCATTATACTACGGTGAAGATTTTGAACTTCTTTTCACTATTTCACCATCAGAATATGAAAATATAAAAACCAAATTAAAACTCAAAAAAATTGGTTTTGTTGATTCAACTGGGACAATTAAAATGATAGATAAGTCTGGAAATACAAAGATAGTAACACCAAAGGGTTATGAACACCTCAATTGATCAAGTTCTAAATGATAGATTTTAATTTAATTTAAACCGCTGGTGTTAAATTGAAAAAAGAAGCTATTTTATATGACAAAATTGGAAAAGGATTGAATTGTAAAGTTTGTGAAAGAAGATGTTTTATTTCTGAAGGTAAAAAAGGATTCTGTGAAATGCGTGAAAATATTGAAGGAAAACTTTTCACCCTAAATTATGCTGCAGCATCATCTGTTGCAATAGATCCCATTGAAAAAAAGCCATTATTCAATTTTTATCCTGGATCAACAGTACTTTCACTCGGATCTGTGGGGTGTAATTTCAGATGTAAACACTGTCAGAACTGGAGCATATCACAAGCATCCCTTGAAGATATGTCCCTGCGTGAGATATTACCTGAAGACGCTGTCAAATTGGCCAAACTATATAAATGCAAGTCCATAGCATGGACATACAACGAACCAACCATGTGGCTGGAATACACAATTGATTCTGCAGTACTGGCAAAGAAACAAAATCTAAAAACAGTATATGTTAGCAATGGATACATGACAAAAGAAGCTTTAGATACTGTAGGACCTTATTTAGATGCTGTAAATGTGGATCTTAAGGGAATGTCCGAAGAATTTTATAAAGAACTCTGTGATGCCAGACTTCAACCAGTATTGGACAATATAAAGCGTATTTATGATAAAAAAATTCATCTCGAAATAACCAATTTGATCATTCCTGGCTACAACAGTTCAGAAGAAAATATAAGATCTCTGGTTAATTTTATGGTGGATGAAGTGGGTGTTGAAGTACCTCTGCACTTTACAAGATTCTTCCCGTATTACGAACTGGAAGATCTTCCCCCAACAGCAATTTCAGATCTTGAATTAGCCTATAAAATAGCAAAAGACGCCGGCATGAAGTATGTTTATGTGGGGAATGTTTCATCTAGCGACGGTGAAAATACTTACTGTTACAGTTGTGGCAAACTTCTTGTAGAAAGAAACAGTTACAAAATACAAGAAAATAATATCAACGAGGGCAAATGTCCTGAATGTGGCGCTGATGTTGATATTATGATGTAAAAAAGGATTAATTAGTAATATTAAGGAATCAATCCTCAATTTTACTTACCCTTTCAAATTTCTCGAGTTTGTCAAGAAGTTTAGTTGCATCAACACCAACCTTAGTGGTTGTTCCATCGGGAGTTGCACGTGGATCTAATGATGATCCCCTGGCACCAGGCACGATCAATATATCTTCATCTGCCTTAACCCTGGTTGCAATTGCATACTCCAGATCATCTGTATCAAATATGTCCACATCCTCATCAACAACAACACAATGTTTAAGCGAAGGGTGTGCAGCCAATGCAGCCATTATAACATTTTTTCCATCCCCAGGTGTCTGTTTTTTTATTGAAACTGCAGCATGTAACCAGCAACAGCCCCCCTCTGTTAAAACCACATTCCTGACAGTTGGAACTGTATTTTGAACAGCTTTATATATCCTTGGCTCTTGTGGTAGGCCCTGTAATAATTTATGTTCATTTCCGGCAGGCATTATAGCATGATAAAGAGGATTTTCTTTATAATGCATCTTTTCAAGTTCTATTATTGGTTCCTGCCTTACAACATCATATGTATCGGTTAGATCAACGAATGGGCCCTCAGAATCCCTTTCGTGAGGTAATATTTTACCTTCCAGCATTATTTCACAGTCTGGAACTTCAAGATCTACTGTATCACACTTAACAAGTTTCATTTCCCCATTCTGGAAAGTATTAGCCACTTCCAATTCATCAGCAGTGATTGGTATAGACGTGCATGATGCTAAAAGAGATGCAGGATTCATTCCTATAGCTATTGCAACCTCTAACGGTTCATTCATTTCTTCTGCCTTTTTATAATATGTGTACAAATTTCTAGGAACTATCCTAACTCCCAGATGATCCTTATCCTTCACAAGCATTCTGTGGATAGAAGCATTTCTCACACCTGTTTCTGGATCCTTAGCAATGATTACCCCCGCAGTGATATAGGCCCCTCCATCTTTTTTGTAGTAGGTAGGTACTGGAACTTCTCCAAGATCTGCTGGTTTAGAACTTGCAAAATTTTTCGATGCCCCTTCAACTATTTCAATGGGAGTAGGTTTTTCAGTTGCTTCCACAATTCTTGCAGTTATTTCAGGTACAGTGACTGAGATGGATTTAGCAATTTTTTCACGGGTATTGCATATCCCAGAAATTATTCCCATCTCACTTTCTCTTAAATTGTTAAAAATTAGAACATCCTTTGGATGATCTTTCATGATCTTTGAGACTTCGTATTGGGTGGTGACTTCATCATCAATGTTTATCACATTAAAATCATTTTCAAGGACTTTTAAAAATTCTCTCATCATAAACCTCCTTCAGGATATTAATCTTATTGTCTTTTTGTATTATTAGTTTAATAGATTGAACTATCTCAAATCAACATCGATAATGTCGAAGTTTTTAATCATGAAAAATGGAGTTTATAATCTACAGTTCATGTTATCCTTAAAATTTTTAAGGGCATTTCTTATTGAAGCATCGGCCAACCCCAACATTTCAGCAGCTAAAAGAGCGGCGTTACTCCCAGAATCAATTCCCAAAGTTGCAACAGGCACTCCTGGAGGCATGTTAACCATAGACAACAAAGCATCCATTCCATCAAGTCGAATTGCACATGGCACTCCTAAAACAGGTTTTTCTGTAAAAGCAACTACTGCACCAGTTACATGGGCAGAAAGTCCTGAAATTGCAATGTAAAGTTTGACTGATGATGATTTTTCCATGTACTCTTCAAATTTCTTTGGGTGTCTGATTGGAGATATAACAGCCGAATCATATTTAACTCCTAATTTATCGAGAAACTTGGTTGTTTTATTTGCAATTTTCATGTCTGAATAACTACCAGCTATCACCGCTACTTCAGGATATTCAGGATCAGCATACTTATCCTCATCAGTTCCAGCTGAACCTTCTAATTCGTCAATTTCAAATGAATGTCGATTATAATAAGTTCCTGTTAATTTTTCTGCCAGTTTAGCTTCATCATTTTTTATTTTGAAGAAAAATTCATTTCTCATCTTCGACAGCCTGGTCCTTACATCTGAATCATGTATTCCAATGATTTGTGATGCCAGTATGGCTCCATTTTCTCCTCTATCAATACCTACAGTTGCAACTGGAGCCCCCACAGGCATTTGAACAGTCGCAAAAAGTGCGTCGAGTCCCCCAAGTTTAACAGATACTGGAACTCCCACAACAGGTTTATATGTATTTGCAGCTATTATTCCTGGAAGATGTGCAGAAAGTCCTGCAATTCCAATAAATACCTCTACACCATTGGCTGTAGATTCCTCTACAATTTTTTTTACCTTCTCATGTGTTCTGTGTGCTGAAGCTACCCTTACATCATAGGAAATCTTCAGAATTTCTAGTATGTTTATGGCCTTCTCTGCCACGTTGAAGTCTGAGGCACTCCCCAATATTATCATGATCTTCGGTTCCATTGTTTTCCCCTGTAACTTTTTTAGAATCTGTTCGAAAAAAATTTGTATGATCTCAGAATAAATATATGTTAAAAATATATGCGAGTAAGATTAATAA
>WASR01000005.1 GCA_009712615.1 Methanobacterium sp.
GTGGTTACACTGCTGCTTGAAATAACAGATCTAGCTGTAGAAGTTAATGGAAAAGAAATACTAAAGGATATAGATTTGTATATCGATAAAGGAGAAACTCACGTACTGCTTGGACCAAATGGAAGTGGAAAAAGTACTCTCTTCATGTCATTACTCGGGTTTCCCAAGTACAACATTACAAGGGGAGAAATAATCTTCAAAGACCAAGATATAACCCACATGACAACAACTGAAAGGATAGAGCTGGGACTGGGAGTTAGTTTTCAAAACCCCCCAGCAATTCGCGGGGTTAAACTTAAAGACTTGTTGAATATTGAAACCAGTAAAAAGGGAAAAACTCCAATTGGTCAGGAACTCAGTCCAGAAACCCTGGCACTCGCAGATAAGCTGAAATTAAGTGATCAGTTCCTAGAAAGGGATGTTAACTTGGGATTCTCTGGTGGAGAAGTTAAAAGGTCCGAAATTCTTCAA
This sequence comes from Methanobacterium sp., assembly GCA_009712615.1. GTDB lineage: Archaea > Methanobacteriota > Methanobacteria > Methanobacteriales > Methanobacteriaceae > Methanobacterium_B. The sequence goes on from WASR01000005.1 coordinate 472, forward strand.
CTCCTGGCTCAACAACCTGACTTTATAATGTTCGACGAACCTGATTCCGGTGTAGATATCGAGAATGTTGAGCTACTGGCAGAAGAAATAAATGTACTGTTGGACAAGGATAAAAAACCTGGTCTGCGTGAAAAATCAGGTCTTTTAATCACACATTTAGGTTATATACTTAACTTCGTAGGCGCAAACACTGCCCATGTTCTCATGGACGGTAAAATAGCTTGTTCAGGAGATCCAAACGAAATATTAGAAGATATCAGGAAAGAAGGATTTAAAGGGTGTGTGGAATGTTGCAAAATACAATAGAACGTGCAGAAAAAGCTAAGAAGAAAAAAGCAGCCCTTGGAGAAGACATTGATATTGAAGAGTTCGAAGGGGAGGAAGCCGGAGAACACGAAGAAGTGGAATCACTAAAGGATCTGCCTGGAAAGTACCAGAAATCTCTGCTTAAGGTGGGTGTTGATCCATCCGGAGCAGGAAGATCTGGCTCATTTCTGCAAATTGACCAGTCCAAAGTTTGCAGTAATTGTGAATCAGAAAATATTGAATTGATGGGACTCCCACAGGCAATGGAAAAATATGACTGGGTTAAAGACTACATGTGGAATGCAGTTCCCGTTGACACAGATAAATACACTGCAAAAACAGCTTTAGGTGAACCTGGAGGTTACTTCATAAGATCACTTCCAAACACCAAGGAAGTCTTTCCAATACAGGCCTGTATGTTTATTGGAGATGAAAAAGTTGCTCAAACAGCACACAACATAATTATTGCTGAAGAAAACTCTGAACTTCATATCATCACAGGATGTTCAACTGGGAGTGATGTGCAGTCTGCCATGCATGTTGGAGTTTCAGAATTTTATCTGAAAAAGGGTGCAAAGATCACCTTCACAATGGTGCATAACTGGGCTGAGCAGGTTGAAGTTAGACCAAGAACTGGTGTTATATTGGGCGACGATACAACCTACATAAGCAACTACATTTTAACCAGTCCTGTTAATACTATACAGACATACCCAACAGCATACTGTCAGGGAGAAAACTCAAAGGTAGTTTTCCAGTCAATTCTCGGAGGCCAAAAAGACTCCATTTTGGACACTGGTTCCAGGGCGATTCTAACAGGTAAAAACTCGAGTGCAGAAATGATCACAAGGGCCGTTTCTAAAGATGAATCCCAAATATACACACGAGGCCATCTTGCTGGGAAATCACCCGATGTAAAGGGACATTTAGAATGTATGGGTCTTGTTCTTTCTGATGATTCATTGATCTATTCTGTTCCAGAACTTGAAGGAAGTGCAACTGATCTTGAACTGTCTCACGAAGCAGCTGTGGGTAAAATAGCTGAAGAAGAAGTTTTATACCTGATGTCCAGGGGACTTACAGAGGAAGAAGCCGCATCAATGATAGTCAAGGGATTTTTAAGCATGGATATTGCAGGACTTCCACCAGAATTAGCAGCAGAAACACAAAAAATGATAGATCTAAGCATACAGGGGATGTAAAACTTTCAGGCAAACTTACCCCTGACCATTATTTTTTTTTAATTATTTATGATGCCCATTTTTCTGATTTCAAATACTCAAATTCTTGAATACTACTAAACCAGAAAAAAACTATTAAAGATGTTAAAACATCTTAAATCTACAAACTGTATGTTAAAA
>WASR01000316.1 GCA_009712615.1 Methanobacterium sp.
ATAAAAAAAAAATAGAGCCAAAAAAAAGGAAACTAGAAAAAAAATTTAGAAAAAAAAGTATGGTGGACTATATGAGCAGAAAAATAATTGCATTAATTATCATCCTAGTTGTAATTGGAATATCAGCGGGATACGTTGTATATTCTAATTTATATCAACCCGGAACAACCAATGTTATGAAGGGAGATCATACCATCCTTCTAATGACAGCGGATCCTTCAGAAAAAAGACCCGGTATAGGTGCAGTTGACATGGCATTTGCAATCGGAGTGCATGATGGTGACATCACCAACCTGACCCCTATATATCCTGGTGGAATGGTTTCAGCAACTGCAATGGAACCAGCAGAGGCAAATGCCGGTGGGGGACACTTGAGACTTCATGATTCATTGTGGGGTGCTGACACAGAAGCAGATGTGAAAAATTCCCAGGAAATCGTGGAAACCAACACAGGTATAAAAACCGATGCAGTTGTTATAGTAACTCCTGAAGCTGTAGATGCATTACTTAATTCCATAGCCCCACTGAACATACCAGGATACTCAAATGACACCAATGGATCCATAGATTACATTAGGAGTGTTAGTGAAGGTAAAAACAGTACAATGACTAGGGGAGAGGCTTCTGAAGTTTTGATGAAACCAGTTTTAGCAGCAATAAAGGATCCAAGTAAATCTGGAGCTCTTTTCCAAACAGCTGTCCAGCAGTACCTTAAGGGTAACATTATTGTTATACCCAAGAGGTTGATGACACAGTTTGCATTATCCAAGGGATTGAGTTTAACATAGAATCAAAACCCAATTTTCTTTTTTTTTTATTTTATTATTTCTAAAAAAAGAATGAAAACTAAAATTTATTTCATGAAGTTTTCATTTTTACGACACTTTCATGAATTAATTACTTTTTTAATGATTGGTTAATTAGAACTTTGAAAGCACAGATTTAAGAGGATAGTGCCTTAAAACTTGCGTCCAATAGGTTGTATGTATTTGTGTACGCTGTATTATTATCATCGTTTTCTGGAATTTCATACACAAAAACAGGAATGCCTGCGTTTGTAAGGGGGAGATCGACTTGTGAAATTGATGTTGCTTCGTAGCTTGCACTGCTTGAACCTGAATAATAGTTAAAATTTGGTAGTAGTTGAGATACTTTATTTCCCAGAGCAACAGATTTACTGTCGTGTGTAGGGGTTGCAAAGTAGTATCCTGACCCATACCCTGATTCATGGTCATGACAGATAATAACCATTGTGTAGTTATTTTTGATAATATCGGGATTTACAAAGCCCGCTACCAGTGCCTGGCCATTGGCTCTTCCTACATTAAAATCTTGAGGCTCATCAGTGACTGTTACCTGATAATTGTCAATTTCAACATTGTTTTGAAGGGCGTATGCAAGGGCGGCCTTGGGTACAACATCTGTAGCATGAAGTTCACGAGGATGCATACCAGTAATTACAGCAATTTTTGTTTGGTGGGGTAATGGATAGGCATCCAACTGTTTAGTCACGTATCCTGTGGAATTAGAACCCATATTTGTCCTATACACTTGGAAGAAAGCTGCAGCTAACAAAATGCAGACCAAGAGTACTAGTAAAATTTTTGTTATTCCCTTCATAGAAATCCTCTATCAAACTATTAAGTTATTTTTGATAATTCCAATTAAAAACTCATCCCATTAAACAAGTTTTCCTAAAATCTTGTTATTCTAAAAATTAAAGATAATATTGAATCCAATAGATTAACATGATGTTTTACCTTTTAATAGTTTTTTGTTGTTTTTAAAGGTTTACCCAAATTTCACCAACATTCTGTGGTTGAAAAAGTTTGGGGTCTGATTAGGGAATATATACATAAACCATGGTTCAGATAGGAATGTTGAACTTAATTTTTTACAGATTTTAGAGGTATATTTTTCATGAATACTTTACTGTCGGCACTGTCTAACCTGAACGTTAACAGTTTCTATTTCATAAACCATGGATTGGATAACAAAACATTTGATATTTTAATGCCATTAATAACCGATTTTGGAAGTATATTGGCATGGGTTTTAATTTTAGGGCTTATGTACGTACTGGGAAGTGAAAGAACAAGAAAAATTGCATTTTTAGCATTTTTAGCACTGATACTGGC
>WASR01000051.1 GCA_009712615.1 Methanobacterium sp.
AACGAGCAACAGTCCGTTTTCGAGCGGCCGGCGAAAGTTGTCGCCATCAGTCTCAACAGTGCCGACTTCAATGACCGGGATTATCGCGAAGCAGTGCGGCGTCTGGAAGACGAGACCGGTCTTGTCGTTGTCGATCCCTGCCGCGAGAGCGCTGGTCCCCTTGTGGATGCGTTGTCCCGGTATAGTACCTCACTTCTCCCCCGTCTGGTGGGAGCTGGCCGATGACAATTCCAGCCATCCTTCTGTTGATGCATCAGGGAAACTCCTTCACGGAGGAGGCGGCGGCAATCGCGTCGCGAAAAGGCCTGACCCTGGTGGCTCTTACGTCACGACCGGAGCGCGAGTCCGTGTTCGAAGCCAATCAGGCTTTTCTGGCCGACTGGATCATGACCGGATATCCCGAGCTCACCATGGCTGACGCCGATGGGGCCGTCGAAGCATTTTCTGATCGCGGTTTCAAAATCGTGGCGGCCCTTGCCACCTTTGAGGGATACCGCGTTTTGATGGCCTCGCTGAACCAGGCACTGGACGCCCCCGATTCGTCCCCGTCCTCTCTCATGCAGTGCCTCAACAAATTCGAAATGCGGCACGCCCTGGCTGATCGAGGCTTGAGCGAGGTCGGCTGCCATCGGATAGAACCCGGCAAGCGTCCTCCCCTGGATCCTCGCAAACGCTGGTTTTTGAAACCGGTGCGCGGCGCCTCTTCCTTCGCGTCCTTTGTCCTGGAGAGCAGAGACGATCTCGCGGATCTGGAGCAGATTCAGGATCAGATGCGTGCGGATCATCGGATGAGGGCGATCTTCATGGGGCAATTCGGCTTCCTTGCGGAGGAATATATCGACGGGCCGGAGTTCAGTTTCGAGATCATCGTGGTCGACGGCGTCCATCCCGTCTGCATCCATGAGAAGGCCCGGGTCGAGGAACATCGCCGCACAACGTTGGAGGGAATGTCGATCAGTCCCCCGGTCAGCGTCGGCAAGGATTGTCTGCTGGAGGGAGCGGGCTTCGTCGCCGCCTGCCTCAACGCGCTGGATTTGCGATCCGGCGCCTTTCACGTCGAGGCGAAGTACTGGCTGTCGCGCGGACGGTGGGAGATTATCGAAATCAATCCCCGCATGGGCGGCAGCCTGATCAACGCCAGTGTCACCACAGTCACCGGGGTGTCCAATCTGGAACTGTGGATCGACAGCCTTCTTGCCCGGACGGAGGAGGAAAGAGGGCGTCTCAGACAGCGTCTCGATGACCTTTCCCAGGTCAAGGCGATCCAGAGTGGCGGTTCGCTGAGAGCGACGGTGTTCCTGAGCAAATATGGGGAAAAGGGGCGGACCGTAAAATCGATCCGTTTTTCGCCAGGCGAAAGGATGCCCCAGGTCCTCAAGGTTCATGTGTCTCCCGGGACCGCGCTCGAAAACTCCGATCGGGCGATCTGCCTGCTCGATGCTCTCTGGCAGGTCGAGCCCGGGGACATGATCCGTGAGGTCGAGGCGCTGGATCGGTTGGCCCGCGAGCATTTCGAGGTTGACTATCAATAGGGCTTGGCCGCGGCAGGCGCCGCCGCCATCGATGGCAAGAACAGGAGATATGCCGATGAGCCAGATCGTCGTCCTTCCCGAATCCGACGCCACGGTGGCGGTGCACCTGGGCGGAAAAATCGCGATCCGCAACAAAGTTCCCCTGATGACCCGGGAGGATCTCGCCAGGGCCTATACCCCCGGATTCGCCCATGTCGCCCGGATCATCCAGCGGGCTCCGGAGGAGGCCTATCGCCTCACCATGAAAAGAAATGCCGTGGCGATCGTGACGGACGGGTCGGCGGTGTCCGGCCTGGGTGATGTCGGTCCGCTGGCCGCCTTGCCGGTCATGGAGGGGAAGGCGCTTTTGTTTAAGCGGTTCGCCGATATCGACGCGTTCCCGATCTGCCTGGCAACCCAGGATATCGATGAGATCGTACGGACGGTTGGCCTTCTTCAACCTTCCTTCGGCGGTGTCATGCTGGAGGATATCGCGGCACCTCGCTGTTTCGAGATCGAGGAAAGGCTGAAGATGCGCCTTGGAATTCCCGAGATGCATGATGACCAGCACGCGACCGCTGTCGCCGCGACCGCCGGCCTTAGCAGTGGCATGCGGCTGGTGGGG
>WASR01000181.1 GCA_009712615.1 Methanobacterium sp.
CCACCATAATATGTGAATATCCATGAAAAAAAATTTAATTTTCAAAAACCAAAAATAATAACAATAATATTTAAAAAAAACTACGAAAAATTTGAGTCTAATTAGCGAGTGAGGGGTTGAAATTCTATGGTTGAAAAGATACAGAAGATCACACCATTTCTATGGTTCGGTGAAAATGCTGAAGATGCTGCCAATTTTTATGTTTCCATATTCGATGATGCTAAAATAACCAACGTTGTTCGCTACACTGAAGCTGGACCAGGATCAGCAGGCAGCGTTATGACAGTTCAGTTTGAACTCGAGGGCACAAGGTTTACGGCATTAAACGGTGTAAATGACATTGAGTTTAACCAGGCAGTTTCATTCGTTGTAAACTGTGAATCTCAAGATGAAGTGGATTACTACTGGAAAAAATTGACAGCAGATGGTGAAGAACAAGTTTGTGGTTGGCTTAAAGATAAATACGGACTTTCATGGCAGATTGTGCCCACAATAATGGTTGAATACCTCTCTGACCCGGACAAAGAGAAAGTTAAGAGGGTTACAGAAGCCATGCTGAAAATGGTTAAAATAAATATTGAAGAATTGAAAAAAGCCTACGAACAATAATTCAACCAAAAATATGAGAGAAACGAGTACACTATGTCAACAATATCTACAATTAAAAAAGTATCTGGTGCTTTTGAAAACAAATTCTAATCCAACTACACCCTGGCACAATATATACTCAAAAGAAAGGAGGATATTGTGATCAACTGCCGCTTCGATCGATATTCCCCCTAATTTAATACTATTTTTTCATTGTTATTAGAAGATCATCCAGCTGTTTATATGATTCCCTAATTCCTTCTTCCATGTTGCTTGCAACCATTCCATCTCTGTCTTCTACTGATAGAAAGACCGATTGTTCTTGTATTTCAGTTTTGTTCTCATCTAACTCTATGAACTTTACTGATTCTAGAAGTACATGGCCAGGTTCGGGTAATCCCTCGAATTCAAAGGTTCCAATAATTCTTTCATTTGGTTCAACCTCGTGGTTTACACCATGAAAACCAAACTCGTTTCCAGCTTTGTCCCTCTGGACGTATCTCCAGGATCCTCCGGTTTCAGGTTCAAAAAGTTTCAGATCTGTTTTCATTCCAATTGGGCCAATCCATTTAGAATAAATCTCAGGGTCAGTAAATGCCTTAAACACCAATTCACGAGGAGCATCAACTATGTGTTTGATAATAATTTCCTGTTTACCTGGTTCAATCACGATTTCTGTTTCTCCCATCTATATCATCATCCTCTAATTTTTTTCAAATTAAGATTCAAATAATGCTTCCTAACTTTACCAAAAACCTGAATATATGGTGAATAATTATTATAACAACTCACCGCGTTAATATTATGATTTTGGAACCAAATATAACTATTGAATAAATGTCCAATTTTAAAAAAAATTTAACACATGATGAACAAAAAGATATGCAGAGCTTAAAAAAAGTATAAAAATTGGGTTGGAATTTGTTATTGTAACCCTAAACCTAATATTTGGACTGAAATAATTCGACATGCACATATGAAATCTTAAATATTTTAGGGGTGGTACATTATGATGCTTGTAATTTCTGATTTGCATTTAGGATACGAAAAAAGTAACACAAATGCATTCTACAATTTTTTAGAAGATTACAGTACTAAACTAGATCATCTAATACTTTTAGGTGATTTTTTCGATTTCTGGAGAAAAAATAACTCTGAAATTGTACTTGAACATGAAAGGATCCTGGATAAACTTTTAGATCTTGAAGCCAAGAATATCCATTACATCACAGGAAATCATGATTACTACATGCTAAAACTCAAAGAAAGGTATACTGATAACTTTCCATTTGAAGTTAAGAAAAACTTGAGGCTTGAAGACAACGGCAAAAAATTCTACTTCACACATGGCTATGAATTTGAAGCTGTTCAACTCGAACCATTCACAATCGACATGTACGAAGATTTCAGCGAAAAAATGTGCTTCAGTGAGGATGTTATAGGTGGAGTCGCAGGTCAAATATGGGATGTTATCCAGGGAAGCGACATCAAGGAAAAACTCGAAAAAAACCCAATATAAA
>WASR01000073.1 GCA_009712615.1 Methanobacterium sp.
GCAATATCAATGTACATCCCCCAATTAATGGCAATATTTCTATGAATAGATTATAATTTTGTCTATCAGAATATTTATTCTTTCTTGATGTTTAATCTATCGAAGTGATCATGGATAATGTCCGCTAGTTTTTTGCTGATTCCCTTTACTTCTTGAAGTTCACTAACATCTGCATTCATGATATTTTCCATGCTACCAAAATGTGTAAGGAGTAACATTCTTCGTTTGTTGCCAACACCAGGAATATCATCGAGGGGTGAACTTTTAAATTCCTTTGATCTAAGCTTTTTATGATATGTAATAGCAAATCTATGAGCTTCATCCCTTATCCTTTGAAGTAATAGCAATGCTTCAGAGTTTCGGGGCAGTATTAACGGGCTTGGTGTTTGAGGAATAAAAACATGTTCAAATTCTTTAGCAAGCCCTATTACAGGATAAGTTATATTTAATGAGTTAAAAACTTCAAGAGCAATGTTTAACTGTCCCTTTCCACCATCCACCAGCACCAGATCTGGTTCTGAATCCTGATTGTTTATGAGACTAGTGAATCTCCTAGTCAGCATTTCCTTCATCATGGCGTAATCATCAGGACCTTCAGTTTCAATTTTATAACGTCTATATGCACTTTTTTTAGGGGTTCCATTTTCAAAAACAACCATGGAACCAACTGCATTTTGTCCACTGATATTTGATATATCGTAGGCTTCTATACGTTTAGGTATCTTTGCTATTCCCAAGTATTTCTTGAGATCCACGAGGGCACCTTTAACCTCTTTTTGATGGTTTAAAAGTATTTGAGCATTTTTAGACACCATCCTGGCGAGTCTAAATTCGATGCCTTCAAATGGCACTTCAATATCCACTTTAGCTTCTCTTTTTTCAGATAACCATTCTTCGATGAGTTTTCTGTCTTCAACATCTTTGTGCAGAATAATTTTAGATGGAACATGTCTTGGTCCCATGTAGTACTGTTTTAGGAAGGCTGTTACAATTTTTTCTTCGGAACTGTTCTCTGCTCCACCCATTAAAAAATCTTCCCTTCCTATAATTTTACCGTTTCTAACAGAGAAAACAGCCACACAAGCCAGTTCTTCATCTGAAGCAGAAGCAATTACATCCTGATCCAGATCTCCAGTAAATTCCATCTTCTGTTTTTCTAATACATCTTCCACAGAGTTGATCTGATCCCTCAATACAGCGGCCTTTTCAAATTCATGATTTTCAGCGGCTTCCATCATTTCATCCTTGAGAGCATCCATAATTTCATCGTATTTACCCTCAAAGAACATTGAAACATTGTCAACCATTTTTTTGTATTCAGCTTCACTTATCTTGTTGTCACACGGTGCCCTACAGAGATCTATTTGATAGTTTAAACACGGCCCATCCATGTTTTTACAGTCCCTTACCTTAAACAATGCTTTAATGAATTTTACAAGTCTTCTAAGGGTTGTTGCCTCTGTAAATGGTCCGTAGTAGTATGATCCATCGTCCAGCACCCTTCTTGTGATTATGACACGTGGAAATTTTTCGTTGGTAACCCTGATGTATGGGTATCTCTTATCATCCTTTAGCCGTATGTTGTAACGGGGCATGTGTTTTTTTATCAGGTTAGACTCGAGTATCAGGGCCTCTTTTTCTGTATCCGTTACAATGTACTCTAGGTGGTGGAACTGGTTCATGAGTGCCCTTGTTTTGGGATCAAGATCTGATCTGAAATAGGATTTAACCCTCTTTTTTAAGGATTTTGCCTTTCCAACATAGAGTATTCTATCTGCAGAATCTTTCAACAAATATACACCAGGAACCAATGGAAGATCATCCGGATCGTTACTTTTTATAACCAATTCTCTCACTCTTTAAAAAAACATATCAAAAATTTACAATGTTACATTTAACGATTATACTTTATGAGCAGTATATAAATAGCTTTAAAATAGTACATTATTAATGCAAGGTAATTAATATACATCGATTACATCTTCGAATGGTAATTTCTGGCTTATTTGATTTTTATTTATGCTACTATGGATTCATATGCTGTTTTGTACTGTTGCAGGATTTAAAATCCCTAAATACCATATAAATAGATCAAAT
>WASR01000155.1 GCA_009712615.1 Methanobacterium sp.
CAGACCGCTCCCGAAATTGGCATGCGTCAGGGACGCCGTGGCAACCCCGACCAGCTTGGCCTCAAGACTGAGGTCCGACCCGACCATATGACCGGTGTGAGACAACTCGGCATTCTGATAGGTGCCATCCCTGTCATAGTTGCCGTATGCATAGACAATCGTGTCGCCAGACGATGCAAAAGCCGACGTGACGGTTACCTGCCCTACCACGAGAAAATGTTCCGAAGATGAATTCGCCAGCGTATAGACTTGATTAACTGCGGAAGCGACTTCTGCGGCGGTACCAGAACCGACAGATCCCAGCTTCAAAACATACGTATTACTCGAACTATTATTATTATTTTCATTAAAATGATATAATGATCCAGAAAAAATGACCCCGCTATCTCCACCCAAAACCGTCGTTTCGTTTACGACAGAATGTCCACCAGAAATATGATAGTCGGACATGAAATCTTTTAAGACATCAATTGATGTCTTAAAATTGTGAACGGTTAGCGCATTCGACGAGTGAGCTTGAGGATTTACGGCAATATCTATAACATTTTTACCTCCAGATAAGAAAATAGCATTTTGCGTTGATGTAGTTACAAATTTCCCACCTGAAAGGTCCATATGCACCACATTGTCTACTCCACCATAAATATTTATATCATGCACATGAGAACTGGCAATAATAACTTTATTACTATCAGCAGTATTAAATCTAGCCGAAACAATACCCGTATCAGGAATAACTTGAGAACCGGATGTCACAATCCCCCAGGAATCAGTTTGCGCCCCCTTGGAATTAACCGTCGTCGTTGGAACAGGCGCTAACGTCAGATCGATTGTCCCTCCAACCCCGCCCTGGTCCAGAATTGTTTGAATGGGAATAGGAACAGAACTGTCGGCAAATCCTCCTTTACTCGGATCGATCAGCCAACTTGAAGAATGACGCACCTCTTCCGGACTTGATGCCAACGCCACCAACAACGAAGCGCGTGCCGCAGTCATCCCCATGGTCGATTCAATCGCTCCCAGATAGGCTGTGTATCCGGCCTCCCCCGCCTTATCGGCAGCCCGCCCAAGGACATTGGTATAAAGCGCGTCGACAAACTGCTGGTCTGTGCTGTTTGCACCGAACAGATTCTGAAATTCAGGGGATTGCACAAAGGACTGCCCGATCTTCTGAAGCGACATCTGTCCGGAATCGAGCTGAGCCTTCCAGCTTTCATACCCCATGGGGTCGGGCATGCGACCGAAGGACGATTCGTACATCCGGGCCAGGGTGGCGTCGTCACCCTTCTGAATCATCATGATCTGGCTATAGACGCCGGGCGAAGCTGTGGCACCTCCATTGAAGACCGCATAACTGGCGCCGGTCACCGTGATGCTCTGGCCGTTATTGGCATCTCCGGCCCCGATGTCCTTGATCACCAATTGGCCGGTGCCGTCGACCTGGACGCCATAGTTGGCACGCGCGCCATCCAGTAACACGACATTGTTGCCGCCCATCCAAGGCGTGCTGGAGGTGGGCAGCGCCGCCGACTGCCAACCGATCACGCTGTTCACCGCGGCGGAGGCCTGCACGCCCTCGGCATAGAGGTTGGAGGACCACCCTTGCGCCTGACGGATACTGTTCTGAAATGACACAAATTGAGAGATCGAAGTCATAACACCATCACTCGCACATAAAAATATGTTAATGATCAAAGACAAAAAAATACATAAATTAGTTTTTTTGAAATATAAATTAATTATCATCTACAATAAAATTCATTATTAGTTGCGTAGCAAAATTTGTCGCCACCTTCGTTTGCTGGTGGAAGACAAATAGCATTTGTATGAAAATCGTTTCCAGAAACGGATCGAACGAAAATACAATTGGAAGGCATCTGTCTCGGACGCCACGGGGCAGAATTGCCATTTGGGTCCGGCTCTGTGGAATCGGGAGAGGTCGGACAATCGCAGACATATCCAGGATATCCATGACAACCGGATACCGGTGTACAGGATTGATAAGCGTAATACCCACACGAGCTATAATTGCGGCATGAATTCCCGCAGTTATCGACGCCGACACCTCCACCGCATGCCCCGGAACAGGAGCC
>WASR01000193.1 GCA_009712615.1 Methanobacterium sp.
ATTATAACCAGTTAATTAGGATAATCAACCGGGAAAAGAATATGATAACAGTAAACGAAGAATTATGCAAGGGATGTAACATTTGTAAGGAGTTTTGTCCACATAATGTCTACGAAGAATCAAAAGCCCTGAACAAGAAGGGAATTCATGTTCCATGCCCTAAAAACAAGGAACAGTGTACTCAATGTGGATTATGTACTCTTTTATGTCCGGACCAAGCAATAAAAGTGGATGATGAGGATGAAGATTGAACAATATTTTATACAGGGTAATGAAGCATGCGCAAGGGGCGCTATACATGCAGGATGCAGATTCTTTGCAGGATACCCAATAACTCCTTCGACAGAAATAGCTGAAGATATGGCTGTATTCCTTCCAAAGGAAGGTGGCACATTTATTCAGATGGAAGATGAAATAGCGGCTTTAGGCGCGGTTGTAGGGGCAGTATGGGGTGGTGTAAAAGCCATGACTGCAACATCTGGACCTGGATTTTCTCTCATGCAGGAGCATATTGGTTATGCCACAATGACAGAAACTCCACTTGTAATTGTAAACATGCAGCGAGGATCTCCGTCAACAGGACAACCCACCATGGCATCACAAAGCGATATGATGCAGGCAAGATGGGGATCTCATGGAGATTATGAAATAATAGCACTTTCACCATCATCTGTACAGGAATGCTTTGATTTTACTGTTAGAGCATTTAACCTGGCAGAAGAGTACAGAGTTCCTGTAATGGTAATGGCAGATGAGATAGTGGGGCATATGCGTGAGAAGATCACCATACCCGAAACAACAAATATAACCCCAAGAAAAATGCCTGATGAAAGTCCAGAAAATTTCTTACCTTATAAGGCAGATCCTGAAGGCACATCAAAAATGCCAGCATTCGGAGATGGATACAAACTTCAAATTACGGGACTCACCCATGATGAAAGGGGATATCCAGATGCATCTAATCCTAAAACGCATTCAAAACTTGTAAATCGGCTGGTAAATAAAATCATAAATAACACTGATAAATTAGCCTCCTATAAATCATTTAACACTGAAGATGCTGATGTTCTAATAGTGTCATACGGTGCACCATCCAGATCTGTGACCACAGCAGTTAAAAATGCCAGGGAAGAAGGTATAAAGGCAGGATATATTAAACTCGAAACAGTTTGGCCTTTCCCAGAGGAAATTTTAAGAAAAGTAGCAAAAAATGCACAAAGGGTCATAGTTGTAGAAATGAACCTTGGACAAATATACCATGAAGTCCAGAGGGTTTTAAAGGATCATGATGTGGAATTAATCCCTAAGATTGGTGGAGAAATGCATAAACCCGACGAAATACTCAAAATTATCGAAAAACAACAATAGGGACATTCAACTAGATCAAATTAATTTATTCAAGATTTTAATTCAGGAGATGAAAATTATGGATAAAACGAATCAAAATCGTTTTATGAAATATCTGAGAACAGAAAGACTTCCCAACATATTCTGTCCAGGATGTGGAAATGGAACAATAATGAATACATTTTTTAATGCTCTCGAACTGGCAGATATGGATTTTGACAATGTAGCACTTGTATCAGGAATAGGCTGTTCATCAAGAATTCCAGGATATGTGGACTGTGATTCACTTCACACGACCCATGGAAGGCCAATTACATTTGCAACTGGACTAAAACTAGCAAATCCCGATCTGGATGTGGTGGTGTTTACAGGGGATGGAGATGCAGCAGCAATTGGTGGAAACCATCTGATACATGGATCAAGAAGGAACATTGACATAACAGTTATCTGCATAAACAACAGCATATACGGAATGACAGGAGGACAAATAAGTCCTACATCGCCTACAGGAAGTTATGGCAGCACCGCTCCATACGGGGCACTTGAAACTCCATTCAATCTTTCAAAACTAACTAAGGCTGCTGGTGCAACCTATGTTGCCAGATGGACTACAGCACATCCTGTTCAACTTTCTAATGCAATTAAGAAGGGTCTTAAGAACAAAGGATTCTCATTCATAGAAGCAATTTCACAGTGTCCAACTTACTTTGGACGAAAAAATAAGATGAAAACTGCTGTTGACATGATGCACTGGATGAAGGATCAGAGTGTTTTGAAACGTAAAGCAGATAAAATGGATCCATCAGAATTAGAAGATAAACTTGTGATTGGTGAGTTTGTGAACAAAACAGCCCCAGAATACACTGAAAGATTCTGCAAACTTTTAGAGGACAATTGCAAATCTGGAAAACCTTCATCTGTAAGATCAGCATACAGGGTGGATTAAAATGCGTAAAGATATTAGAATAGCAGGATTTGGTGGTCAGGGAATCATTTTAGCAGGAATTGTAATTGGGAAGGCTGCTGCGCTTCATGATAACATTTTTGCAGTTCAAACACAATCATATGGTCCTGAAGCTCGAGGTGGTGCTTCAAGAACTGAAGTAGTGGTTAGTGATGAAGATGTGGATTATCCTAAGGTTCAAAGACCAGATATATTTGTTGCAATGTCGCACACAGCTTTAATAGCTTATCTGGATGATTTGAAGGATGGGGGAATTTTAATAGTTGATCCGGATATGATAACCATTGACGAGATAATGCCATTTGTTAAAGAACACAATATTAAGCTTTATACTGCACCAGCAACTCGAACAGCAGCAGATGAAATTGGAATAAGGATAGTTGCAAATATAGTGATGATAGGGGCAATCGTCGAGATAACTAAGGTTGTAACTGAGGAAGCTGCAAGGGCTGCAATAGCTGAAAGTGTTCCTCCAGGAACAGAGGATAAAAATCTCGCAGCATTTGATGCCGGTGTAAAACTTGCAAATTAGGAGGATTAAATGAAGATTCATGAATACATTGCCAAGGAAATTTTTAAAGCAGAAGGAATAGCTGTACCTGCAAGCCAGATGGTTAAAAATTCGGAAGATGCATACAAGGCTGCCCTTGAAATAATGAAACCTGTGGCTATCAAATCACAGATACTGGTTGGTGGTAGAGGTAAGGCCGGAGGAATACAATTTGCAGCAGATCCAGATGAAGCTCGTGAAGTTTCCTCGAAAATTTTGGGTTCAACTGTTAAGGGAGAATTAGTTGAAATGGTTCTGGTGGAGGAAAAATTATCAATTGAATCAGAATTTTATGTGAGTGTGGTTCTTGACAGATCAGCTAAAAAACCACTCATCATGGCCAGCAGTTCTGGAGGCATGGATATAGAAGAAGTTGCCAAAGAAACACCCGAAAAAATTGTTAAATTTTATTTAAATAGTTTAGATGAATTTTTACCTTATCAAGGAAGGGAAATTGCCATTAAAATGGGTATTCCTAACCCGCTCATTTCTAAGGTAGGTGGAGTAATATGGAAACTTGTACAGATATTTAACAAGTACGATGCAACCATAGCCGAGATCAACCCATTAGTACTCACTAAAGATGGAATCATAGCTGCAGATGCTAAGCTAGACATAGATGATGATGCGCTTTACAGGCAAAAAAAACTGGTTGAACTTGAAAATATTGAATCTGGAGAATTTGCATACGTAAAACTGGATGGAAACATTGCAGTAATTGGTAATGGTGCAGGTTTAACACTGAGTGGAATGGATATGTTAAAACTCTATGGGGGTGAACCTGCCACATTCCTGGACATAGGCGGCGGATCATCCAGAGAAAACATAGCAAAAGCACTTAACATAGTAATATCGGATCCTGATGTTAAAACCGTATTTTTAAATGTTTTAGGTGGAATTACTAGGGCAGATGATGTTGCAAGGGGAGTACTCGATGTTATGAAAGAATCTGAAAGAAAAGTACCTCTTGTAATCCGGTTAACAGGAACTAACGAAGAGGAAGGTCAGAAAATTCTTAAAGATGCAGGAGTTTCCTTCGAGACATCCATGGAAGCAGCGGCACAGAAGGCGGTCGAGCTTTGCAACGCAAAAAAATAAAAAAATTCAAGCCAACCAACACCTCTTTTTATTGAAGATACAACTATTTAAAAAAACAAATTATGGGTCAACCCTAATTTTCCTGTGTGTTTGCTGTTATTATTCTCAACACCACCATAAACCGGTCACTTTTTGATGGTGGAATGGGGGTTCATTCCAATTCTGCTCAAACTTTTCTTTTAATGGACATGACATGTGCCACTACCAGTGCAGATAATAAAATATAAATTATCATGGCAGCACCGTTAAATGACCTGTTAAATAGGAATAACCCGATTATACTCTGTGAAATGAATGCAGTAAGTGCCCCGATTAGTAGTGCTTCTCTTCCTATGTAATTTCTACTACCAGCCAATCTTTTACTACGGTACTCCCTTAGGATGTACAATCCTGTGACTGTGACGATCATGACCCACGCCATGAGCGCAAACAACCCCAAGTATCCAAAGTCAAAAGCCACTCCAAAGATTCCTGGAAGCATATAATCTATAGCATCCTTTTTAACTACTAAAATCCCTGCAAAAAGTGGGAATGGTAGAGTGAACATGTTGACAAAGTTCATTGGTAGGGTGATGTAACCATCTGAACCACCCAAACATTTTGCACCCCAGTAACACGATCCCTGCACATGACCCCAAAATGTTGTATTCTTGATTACCATGGCAAGACTAGGCATAGCAAATTCCTCAACCCTTGTAATTCTTAACAGGGGACTGAGTATTGTGAAATTCAAAATCCTAGATAAAACTTCCAACAGCCCAAAAGCCGCTATTCCGGCTGCAATAACTGCAAAAACACGTTTAACTGTAATCTGAGATGTTCTTTTGAAACTTCTAGATATCAACAGAGTTCCAATGAACCATCCCAACAACCACAACAGAAGGAAGGATCTATGCATCATTCCACCTGCAACTGCAATTATAAAGAAGAGAATAATTGCAAGGGTTTTAATTGAGGCGGATCTTATCTCAAGTTCGGTTAAAAGGCTTGCAGAAGCAAAAAAGGTTACCCAAGCAAAAACAGCTAGGGGTCCAAATGGGTGGGTGAACTCATGATGACTCACAAATGGAAGAAAAAGAAATATGGTGTCGATTCCAAACAAAGCAGCAATAATAATGGTGAGCACCATTGAAAGGAACAACACCAAACTGAGGGGGATTATGATGATGTTGAACATCAACAACACCGCAGCATGGATCAAGATGGCGATTTCTATAATGAACTGTAAATGATTTTCTGCAATTAACATTTGTATCGGTGATTTCGTGTAAATATTAGTAATACGAGTTCTTTGAACTAATGGAATGTGTGATTAAGGTTCCATTTCAAATTTATGAACCATTTTGCTGCCCTGAGATCAGATTACTCACGTAATTGATTATTCCTTGAGTGAAACTCATTATCTGATCTAAAATTCCTCCAGACTGGGAAGCCTGATTACTCACATTTTGGAGTTGTTTTTTAAAGTCTGTTAAACTTGCTTGTGCATTTTGGGAATCTGCCAAACTTTTGGCTATTTGCTGTGCCTGATCCTGTGTTAAATTGATATTCATAGTTGCTGCCACATTATTCACTATTACCAGAATCTGATTCGTATCAGTAATATTTTGTGCCTGAATCTGGTCTGTGACATTTGAAAACAGATCTGAAATATGATCAGGATTTTGTCCAGTTTGGTTGGCTATCTGAGTTTCTGTGTACAACTCTTGGGTAGCTGCTTTTTTAGCCTGGTCTGGAATTGGAGTTCCCACCGCAATTTCGTAGGATCTTAAAACACCTGCCAGTGCAGCTTCTCCGGATGCAGATACTGGGGATGAAACAACCACGTAACCGTTGTTAATTCCAGTAGATTTTAAAGCATTTGCATACATTTTTGGGGTTACTACAGTTATCTTACTGGTATCTACAGATACATTAATTCCCTTGTTGTAACTCAGATCCACCATGGCACATGAATAGATCTGGCTGGATGGATATGTTCTTCCTGTGATATTTGAAGAAATTGCATTAACTTCAGAGGCAGTAACAACCTTAGTTGTAGCATCTGAAACATTTTTTGTGGTTTTTGTTTGGAAATAAGTATCCATAGAATTTTTCCAATTGGAATTGCCATAGGTAGTTTCTCCATATGTTATAGCAAATCCAGTTGCAGCGTAAATGGGACTCAGTATCATTAACACAAATATAAATCCAACTAAATACTTTTTCATAACGTATCACCACCAAAACATCTTGTTTTTTTGAATTTAATATACATCCTTCTCATATTATAGTTTATACTTATTAACCTTTGTCAAATTCGTAGTTCTAATGCCATTCAAACGTTAAATACATCGTATCCCGACACACGAACCCGGATATTTAGAGATTCAATTGGAATAGAATGCATTGATTTATAAAACAGTTTTCAAAATGAGTCAAAATTTGAAATTTTCATTCAATTAGTACCACCCTACTTTCATGGGCATGGTCTTTGACTTTTCTACCACAAAGGGCAGCTACGGTTTCTGCAAAATCTAAAACTTCCCTATTTGAGGGCATGTTTTCAAATGTTAATCTATCCCTTGAACTTCCAACGTACATATATGCCTTAATTTCTATGAAGTCGGGATCAGTTTTGGTTATTATTTTGGCATACTCTTCAGGAAGTTGCATGTTAAGATCTTTTACACAAGTTGTTCTAAGTACTGTTCTGGAATTGAAGCTCTTCATGAGTTCCAATGATTTGTTTAAAAGTTCCCACCCTCCAATTATTTGGGGTTGACATACTTCGTTGTAATAATCTTTGTTTGGGGCATCCAGAGAAATATAAAGCTGTGCTGGTTCTTTTTCAAGATTTTCTAGTTTGTCAGGTGTCATTCCATTGGTCACAAGAAAAGTAGTGAAATTCCTTCTGTTGAATTCTGAGATTAATTCATTGATGTCAGGGTAAAGCATAGGTTCACCAGCCAAAGATATGGCTGCATTTGTAGGATCCTGGGCTTCTTTAATTTTTTTATTGTTAACACGTGCGTTTCCGAAGAAACCACAGAGAAGATTACGTTGTGCTTCCACACAATCGTCAATAATGGTTCTTGCGTCATCAAAATCTTCATTCCATTCTGTTTTTGTGATGGAAGTATCTCTCCAGCAAAATGAACATTTATGATGGCAAAAGGGAATACTTGGAGACATCTGAAGACATCTGTGACTTTTGATACCGTAAAATTTTTCTTTGTAACACACCCCTTCGTCTACCAAACTCTTTTTTGTCCAGTGACATACCTTTGCAGCGGCATGTTTGTATTTGCCGGCAAATCTGTATCCTTTCTTTTCAAGGGATTTAATTTCTCCTTCAGTGAGTGATGTTTTCATGAGATTCAACTTCTTAATAAAAAAATTTGATTTTTCATTTTCATGTAACTCTATAATATTATAGATAGGTTCTAAGTTATTCTTTATTTATATATGGATACTGGATCAGGAAGAAAACTGTGACTTACTTATATATAATTAATGTTGATGTGATAACATGGATCTATAAAATTATAATTCAGTATATATTTGGTTTAAATCTGAATTAAGCTGTAATAAGGATTGTTAGTCATTAATGATTATTTCATACAAGTTTTATACCAAAAATTTTTTAAGTATGGCAATAGAGAAAGATGATTATAAATTTCCCAAGGCTTTTTTTTGGAGGTTAAAAATGAGTAATATAAAGAGAACTCCAATAGTAATCTTAAATTTCAAAACGTATCTAGAATCAACAGGAATAAATGCTGTCAACCTTGCAATAGCTTCTGAGATGGTTGCAGAAGAAACAGGTATCAACATGGTGGTTGCACCACAGAGTTCAGACATATACCAGTTGTCTAACAAAGTTAAAATACCTGTTTTTGCCCAGCATATTGATGCTGTGGATGCTGGCGGTCATACAGGAAGTACACTCATTGAATGTGTTAAAGAGGCAGGAGCAGATGGAAGTTTGATAAATCATTCTGAACAGAGGATGAAACTTGCTGATATCGATGTTGCAGTAAAAAAGCTTGCCCAAAATAACATGGTGAGTGTGTTATGCACCAACAATATCGAAACAAGTGCAGCAGTAGCCACATTAAAACCAGATTTTGTTGCTATAGAACCTCCAGAACTCATTGGATCAGGAATTCCAGTTTCCAAGGCCGAACCTGAAATTGTTGAGGGAACTGTAGAAATAATCCACGAGATAAATCCTGACATAAGTGTTCTTTGTGGAGCGGGAATATCTACAGGAGACGATATGAAGGCTGCAATGGATCTGGGTGCAGACGGTGTTTTGCTTGCATCTGGAATTATCAAGGCAGATGATCCTAAAGAGGCCCTACTCAACCTTGTGAGTAAGATATAACAAATTTAGGGGAAATAATATACAAACAATTAAACCATTACACAACGGTGAACAGATGTCACTTGATTTTTACACCATAGATGATTTTGATCTCGACGATAAAACTGTGCTAGTTAGGGTAGACATTAACTCTCCAGTAGACCCTTCAAACGGACTCATATTAGATGATACACGAATAAAACTGCATGCCGAAACAATTGCAGAACTTTCTAAAAAGGGTGCCAAGACAGTGGTACTGGCCCATCAAAGCAGGCCCGGTAAAAAAGATTTTACAACACTTGAACAGCATGCTGATGCCCTTTCAAACATACTCAAACATGAGGTAGTATATGTTGATGACATTTTTGGGAGTCATGCAAGGGATGCCATTGGAAAAATGAAACGTGGCGATATTTTACTCCTTGAAAACGTCAGGTTTTATTCTGAAGAAATACTCAAACGAGATCCAAAACTTCAATCTGAAACACACATGGTTCAAAATTTAGCTCCAATGGCTGACTACTTTGTTAACGATGCATTTGCAGCTGCCCACAGATCTCAGCCTTCACTGGTTGGATTCGCATTTGCTTTACCATCTGCCGCTGGCCGTATTATGGAAAGGGAACTTATAGCTTTGTACAATGCCATGAATAATGTTCAAAAACCTTGTGTTTATGTACTTGGTGGTGTTAAAGTTGATGATTCCATCATGGTAATGGAAAATGTGCTTGAGAATGGAAGTGCAGATTACATCCTTACAACTGGTTTGGTTGCCAACATATTCCTATGGGGATCTGGAGTTAATATTCGGAAATACAACAAGGAATTTATTGAGAAGAAAGGTTACTGTGATTTTGTAAAAAAATCGAAAAAGCTTCTTAAAAACTTTGGTGAGCAAATTATACTCCCAAAGGATTTAGCTGTTTGTATGGGGGACAAACGGGTTGAATTTTCAGTGGAAGACCTTCCAAATCAACCAATTTTTGACATAGGTACAGAAACTATAAAGGAATATGCAGGTTATATACGGAAGGCAAACACATTGTTTGCAAATGGACCTGCAGGAGTTTTTGAAAAGGATGATTTCAACATAGGCACAGACGATATTTTAAATGCCATAGCAAGTTCATCAGGATTTTCCATCATTGGAGGTGGACATCTTGCAGCTGCAGCCAACCAAATGGGTTTGTCCAAGGGAATTAGTCATATAAGTAGTGGGGGCGGAGCTTCCATAAATCTGTTGGCAGGCGAGGATCTTCCTGTTGTCACAGTGTTGAGGGATCATGCATCTAAAAAAAATTGAATAAAACTATGGATTGTGGAAAAAATTTGTCTTTTTTGAACAAAATATTCCACTAAAATCAAAAGGGTTATAAAGGGGAAGAGTACTATAGGGAATGGTGTACTCATTAGGGTACCAAACTTTGTATCCTGAATTCTAAAATGAAATCAAGGTGTTAAATAACATAAGGGTAAACTTATAAAATAATTGGGACATGACCCAAAACTATTTAAGTTAATATTCCATATACCTAAAAATGCCTCGGTAGCTCAGTCTGGTGGAGCGCGAGACTTGTAATCTCGTGGTCGGGGGTTCAATTCCCTCCCGGGGCTCTAAGCCGGTATAATTACGGCTTGATAATCTTTCAATTGGGACCATAGGGTAGCTTGGTCGATCCTTTGGGCTTTGGGAGCCTGAGACTCCGGTTCAAATCCGGGTGGTCCCATCCATTATCCCGCCTTAGCTCAATTTGGCAGAGCATCGGACTGTAGATCCGAGGGTTGCTGGTTCAAGTCCGGCAGGCGGGATTTTGTTACATTACAACTTATCCCTTGAAATATTCCCATTGATGGGGAAGTAACATACAAAAGTTTATATACTAGCAAACTTAAGTTTGTGTAGCGATAACTATATATAGTGGTGTAGGTATAATTTCTTATACTCTCATTCTATTGAGCTGCCCTGGTGGTGTAGGGGCTATCATGCAGGCCTGTCGAGCCTGCGACTCGGGTTCAAATCCCGGCCAGGGCGTTTAGGGCCCGTAGCTCAGCCTGGAAGAGCGCTCGGCTTTTAACCGAGTGGTCGCGGGTTCAATTCCCGTCGGGCCCGTTCTTGATTTTTAACTGGAGGATAAATTGTGAAAAAAGATATTTTAAAACACAAATTGGTTCCAGATCATACTATTTTGTCAGATACAGAAGCTAAGAAAGTAGTGAAAAACTTGAAGGTTCATCCTGAACAGCTACCAAAGATAAAGGCAGACGATCCCGTTGCCAAAGCTATTGAAGCTAAGCCTGGAGATATTCTACAGATAACTAGAAAGAGCCATACTGCTGGAAAATTCGTTACGTATCGTTTGGTACTGGAATAGTTGGTATTGGAGTTAAAGAAACTGTAAATTGTTTTTTGGAGGAATTTAAATCGAATTGTTTTTTGGAGGAATTTAATGGTAAAAAATGCATGGAAACTGGTTGATGCATTTTTTGATGAATACAACTTGGTAGACCACCACATCAAATCCTACAACGACTTTGTCAATCATAGAATACAAGATATAATCGATATAACAGAGCCAATTGTTCTTGAACAAGGTGAATACACTATTAAGACAGGGAATGTAGAGATCAAAAAGCCTTTCATCAAAGAGGCAGACGGATCAAACAGTAAAATTTTCCCTACCGAAGCAAGACTAAGAAACCTTACCTACTCTGCACACATGTATCTTGAAATGGCAGTGACCAAAAAAGGTGATGAAGAACAGGAAATGGAGAATGTTTACATCGGTGAGCTACCAGTAATGTTGAAATCAAATATTTGTCATCTCAATGGTTTGAGTGAAGAGGAAATTGATGATGTTGGCGAAGATCCTCAGGATCCAGGGGGCTATTTCATTGTGAACGGTTCAGAAAGGGCCATTGTAACCATGGAAGAGATCGCACCAAACAAGATCATCCTGGAAAGGATTGGTGAATTGGAGGATAGGCGTGCTAGAGCCATTGTTACTTCGATAAAAAGTGGATTTAGAGCACGTATCACTCTAGAATACAGAAAACCTCGTAAAAAGGGCGTATTTTTAAGGATATCTTTCCCATATGTACCTGGGGAAATACCATTGGTAGTACTTTTAAGGGCCCTTGGATTTGAAACAGATCAGGATCTCATCACCAGCGTATCAGATGAAAACGACATACAGTTCCTTCTCATAGATGATATACAAACCTCCGAAATAATGACCCAGTACGATGCAATAAAGTACATTGGAAACAGGGTTGCTAAGGGCATGACCGAGGAGTACAGAATTAAAAGGGCTGAAGATGTCATAGATAAATATCTACTGCCACACATAGGTGTTGAACCAGAACAAAGAGCTGAAAAAGCAACTTATCTGGCTGAAATGACTGAAATGCTCCTTCAAGTAATTTTCGAAACAAGAGAACCTCATGATAAGGACCACTACGCCAACAAGAGGCTGAGGGTATCAGGCGATCTGATGGAGGACCTTTTCAGAGTAGCTTTCACCAGCTTAACAAGGGACATGACCTATCAGCTCGAGAGAAGTTTGGCCAGAGGTAAAGAACCATCTGTAAAACAAGCTGTTCGTTCTGATGTTTTGACTGAGAACATTAAGCATGCCATAGCCACTGGAAATTGGGTTGGTGGGCGTGCAGGTGTAAGCCAGCTATTGGACAGAACAAGTTACATGGGAACATTATCACACCTGAAAAGGGTTGTATCCCCATTAAGCAGAAGTCAGCCTCACTTTGAAGCTCGTGATTTGCACCCAACACAGTTCGGTAAGATATGCCCAAACGAAACACCAGAGGGTCCAAACTGTGGACTGGTTAAGAACCTTGCAATTTTATCAAAAATATCCGAAGGTTCAGATCCAGAGGAACTTGAAGAAATAATCAAAAAGATGGGAGTTATAAAGCCTGTACAAACTTTATAAAACCAAATATCCAAAGGATAATTCTTATAGAGGTTTGTTTCACACTTAAAGTGGATATCAAACTCTAAAATCCTTATGGGGGCAAACTCGTGAAAAAATCCAAAATATATATTAACGGCAAAATCATCGGGACAAGTGATGATCCAGAAGACTTTGTTAGGTCCATGAGGGAAAAACGAAGAACTGGTGAAGTATCTCCCGAAATGAATATAACCTACTACGAAGAAACAGATGAAATTTTCCTATTCACTGATCCAGGCCGAACCAGAAGGCCGCTCATAGTAGTTGAAGATGGAAAGTCCAAACTCACAGAAGAAACCATAAAATTGATTGAAGATGGTGAATTAGATTGGGAAGGACTTATAAACCAGGGAATAATTGAATACATGGATGCAGAGGAAGAAGAAAACTCATACATCGCCATGTTTGAGGAAGACATAACTGAGAATCATAGCCACCTGGAGATAGATCCTTCTACAATGTTGGGAATCTGTGCAGGTATCATTCCATTTGCAAACCACAATTCCTCTCCAAGGAACACCATGGAAGCAGGAATGACCAAACAAGCACTTGGTCTTTACGTATCAAATTATAATATGAGAACTGATACACGTGCTCATTTATTACATCATCCACAAGTACCGCTGGTTAAAACCAAAAGTATGGATGCAACCAAGTACGATAAACGTCCTTCAGGACAGAACTTCGTTGTTGCAGTAATGTCGTACGAAGGTTACAACATGGAAGATGCACTGATTTTAAACAAAGCATCCATTGAAAGGGGCCTTGCAAGATCTTCATTTTTCAGGTCCTACGAAGCTTCAGAAAGACGTTACCCTGGTGGACAGGAAGATAAGTTTGAAGTTCCTGAAAACATTGTGAGGGGTTACAGATCAGAGGAAGTTTACAGACATCTTGATGAGGATGGAATCGTCAACCCCGAAGTTGAGGTTACATCTGGAGATGTTCTCATAGGTAAAACATCACCTCCAAGATTCCTTGAAGAAATAGATGAATTCGGAACAGTTGCAGAGAGAAGAAGAGAAACATCTGTAACAGTGAGACATGGTGAACATGGTGTTGTTGATGCAGTTCTTTTGACTGAAACAGTTGAAGGTAGCAAACTGGCTAAGATAAGGGTCAGGGATCAGAGACAACCTGAATTTGGTGATAAATTCGCATCAAGGCACGGTCAGAAGGGAGTTGTTGGACTCATAGTTTCCCAGGAGAACATGCCATTTACAGAAGTTGGAGTCGTACCAGATCTTATAATAAATCCACACGCAATTCCTTCAAGGATGTCAGTGGGTCAAGTTATAGAGATGCTTGCAGGTAAGGCCGGAACCATGGAAGGTAAACGGATGGATGGAACTCCATTTGGAGGTAAACAGGAAGCAGAAATCATGGAACTACTCAAACAGAATGGTTTCGAAACTGCAGGTCGTGAATCTCTTTACAATGGAATTACAGGAGAAAGAATCGAAGCTGAAATATTTATTGGAGTGGCTTTCTATCAGAAACTGCACCACATGACAGCAGACAAAGTTTATGCAAGATCCAGAGGTCCTGTACAGGTTTTAACAAGGCAGCCTACAGAAGGTAGGGCAAGAGAAGGTGGATTAAGATTTGGTGAGATGGAAAGGGATTGTCTCATTGCACATGGTGCTGCATTAGCTTTGAAAGAAAGGCTATTGGATGAATCTGACAAGTATGAAGCCCTTGTATGCCAAGAATGTGGTATGATAGCCATATACGACAGGATACGAGATAAAAAATACTGTGCCATCTGTGGAGAATCAGATACTTTCCCAGTTGAGATTTCATACGCATTCAAACTTTTACTCGACGAACTAAAGAGCCTGTGTATATTCCCTAAATTGGTTCTTGAGGACAAAGCATAGGGTGAATAAAAAGCTGATTTGAGGCTGTTCAGCTACGTGAAGCAAATAATATTTTAAGGAGAGAATGAGCTTGAAAGGAATTTTAAAAAAGATTTCCCAAATCGACTTTGGTTTGATGTCTCCCGAGAACATTAGGAAAATGTCCGTTACCAAGATAGTAACACCGGACACCTACGATGAGGACGGCTATCCAATAGAAGCAGGACTAATGGATCCAAGACTAGGGGTTATTGACCCTGGTCTCAGATGCAGGTCATGTGGATCAAAGGGTGGAGATTGTCAGGGACACTTTGGACACATCAATCTAGCAAGACCAGTTATCCATGTGGGATTTGCAGATACAATCCACAAAATACTCAGGTCAACATGTAAAGATTGTGGACATGTTCTTTTGACAGAATCTGAAAAGGTGGATTACAAGGAAAAAATAGAGACTCTAATCAAAAATGAGGAGAGTATTACAGGAATCATTAAGGAAATTTATGCAGTTGCCAGAAGGGACAAGTGCCCAAGCTGTGGTGAAGAACAGGAAGATGTTAAAATTGACAAACCTGTTTCAATAGTCGAAGGTAACTACAAACTCACCGCAAGTGAGGTAAGAGAAAGGTTGGAAGCAATTCCTCAAGAGGATTACATCTACATCGGTATCAACTACGAAGTTGCAAAACCAGAATGGATGGTTTTAACCGTTCTACCAGTGCCCCCGGTTACTGTGAGACCTTCAATTACCTTGGAAACAGGTGAAAGATCAGAGGATGATCTAACACACAAACTCGTTGATATTTTGAGGATCAACCAGAGGCTTAAGGAGAACATGGAAGCAGGAGCACCTCAACTGATTGTTGAGGATCTTTGGGAACTTCTACAGTACCATGTCACAACCTACTTTGACAATGAAGCATCAGGAGTACCTCCGGCCAGACATAGGTCTGGAAGGCCTTTAAAAACTTTAGCACAACGTCTAAAAGGTAAAGAAGGACGTTTCAGAAGTAACCTTTCAGGTAAGCGTGTAAACTTCTCTGCTAGGACTGTAATATCTCCTGATCCTAACATCAGTATAAATGAAGTTGGAGTGCCTGAGATGATAGCCACAGAAGTGACAGTACCAGTATTTGTCACAGAGTGGAACATCGAAAAGATGAAAGAATACATCATGAACGGTCCAAACAAACATCCAGGAGCCAACTACGTTATAAGGCCTGATGACAGAAAGATCAGGGTTTACGATGAAACCAAGGAAACTGTCATTGAAAAACTGGAACCTGGGTTTGTTGTTGAAAGACACCTGATGGATGGTGACGTGGTTCTCTTTAACAGACAACCTTCACTTCACAGGATGTCCATGATGGCCCATGAGGTCAAAGTTCTTCCATACAAAACCTTCAGGCTGAACCTGTGTGTATGTCCTCCATACAACGCTGATTTTGATGGGGACGAAATGAACATGCATGTATTCCAGACAGAAGAGTCACGTGCAGAAGCAAAGTCACTCATGAGGGTTCAGGAACACATACTATCTCCAAGATTTGGAGGTCCTATCATCGGTGGAATACACGATCACATATCTGGAGCATATCTTCTAACAAGGGAAGGTTCAATATTTTCAGAAGAAGATGTTTTCCAAATGGTTAAACGTGCAAGAATGCCTTTACCCAAACCAACAGGGGAAGATTGGACTGGAAAACAAGTTTTCAGCTTGCTCTTACCGAACGATCTGAACATGGTTTACAGGGCAGAGATATGCAGAAAATGTGATGAATGTTTGAAACTTGAATGTAAAAACGATGCATATGTTGTAATTGAAGATGGCCAGATAAAAAGTGGTGCCATGGACGAAAAAGCATATGGAGCATTTTCAGGTAAAATTTTAGATTCCATTGTTAAAGAATATGGAACAGACAAGGCAAGGGAATTTTTGGACACTTCAACCAAACTTGCAATTGCAGGAATCATGAAACGAGGTTTCACAACCAGTACTGCCGACGAGGAAATTCCTAAGGAAGCCAAAGATCGTATAGAACAGCTTCTTGCAAATGCCGAGCAAAAAGTTGAACAACTCATTGACGCATACCACAACGAAGAACTGGAAGCCCTTCCAGGAAGAAGTCTCAGGGAAACTCTGGAAATGAAGATCATGCAGGTTCTTGGAGAGGCAAGGGATAAATCTGGTGAAATAGCAGAAAGTTACTTTGGAATGGAAAACCATGCAGTTATCATGGCACTTACAGGTGCTAGGGGTTCAATGCTGAACCTTACTCAGATTGCAGCATGTGTGGGGCAACAATCTGTTCGTGGTGGCCGTATTGAAAGAGGTTATTCTAAACGTACGTTACCTCATTTCTATGAAGGTGAAATGGGTGCGAAAGCGAGTGGATTTGTACATTCAAGCTACAAGAAAGGACTCGATCCACTAGAATTTTTCTTCCATGCTATGGGTGGAAGGGAAGGGCTGGTAGATACAGCTATTCGTACAGCTCAGAGTGGTTACATGCAAAGAAGACTGGTCAACGCTCTTCAAGATTTGAATGTACAACTTGATGGTACAGTCAGGGATAACAGGGGAGTTATTATTCAGACACAATATGGTGAAGATGGAATTGACCCTGCGAAGAGTGACTATGGTAAAGTTGCAGACATAGACAGGATGATTGAAGAGATGAGGATAAAATCCAAGGCTGGAAAATAAAATCCCCAACTATGATCTCAAATTTTTTTGAGAATCATTATGGGAACATGATCAGGTGGTTTTGTGGATATTGAAAAGGTAGAAAAGGTTGTTAAGAAAAAAAGAACCAAGTTTCCTGAAAAACTTATTCAGGAAATAGCAGAGGCAGCCGAAAGACACAACTTAGATGACAAAGAGTTGGATGAACTTGTCAAGGAAATTAAAAAGGCAAACCAGCGTGCAGGTGTGGAGAATGGAGAAGCTGTAGGTACTGTGGCGGCTCAATCTGTTGGAGAGCCAGGTACACAGATGACAATGCGTACTTTTCACTATGCAGGGGTTGCAGAACTGAACGTTACACTGGGACTTCCACGTCTCATTGAAATTGTTGATGCAAGAAAGAAAATATCAACACCAACAATGGGAATATACTTCGATGAGGAGTACAGTGCAGACGAAGAATTCGTGAGGCGAATTGCTAACCGTATCGGTAAAATTATTCTTAACGATATTTTGAAGGATTTCAATGTGAATTACGCCAATATGAATTTGTCCATCGAGATCGATGAGGAAAAAGTTGCAGATAAAAGACTTGATTATGATGAGATCATAGCCAAGATTGAAAAAGCTTTTAAGAAGGTAGATATAGATAAGAACCTACTCAGTTTTGAACCTACGATTTCTGATCCTAAACATGCAATTAGAGAATTAAGACTTTTAGCTGATAAGGTCCGCGATCTCCAGATAAGTGGTGTAAAGAATATTGGAAAGGTCGTTATCAGGAAAGAAGGTCCAGAATGGGCTATACACACTGAAGGATCAAACCTTGGAGCAGTCCTCAAAATGGAGGGCGTCAATAAAACAAGAACAAGCACTAACGACATACACGAAGTAGAAAAGGTTCTAGGAGTAGAGGCTGCACGAAATGCTATCATACATGAAGCACAGAGTACAATGGAAGAACAAGGACTTACAGTTGATGTAAGACACATTATGCTAGTTGCAGATATGATGACTGCCGATGGAAAAGTAAAGTCCATTGGAAGACATGGTATTAGTGGTGAAAAGGCCAGTGTTCTAGCGAGGGCTTCTTTTGAAGAAACTGGTAAACATCTATTAAGAGCCAGTATACGTGGAGAAGTAGATCACTTGACTGGTATAATTGAGAATATAATTATTGGACAACCAATACCACTGGGAACAGGGTCTGTTGGTGTCGTTATGAAAGACAAGAAATAGGAGGCAGTAAATGGATATAGATAGAGGAATACGAGTTGCTGTAGATACAGGTAATGTCACACTAGGATCTGATAAATCAATTCAAGAGCTTAAGCTTGGAAAGGGCAAGCTAGTTGTAATTGCTCGCAACTGTCCTGAAGATATCAGGGAAGATGTGGAACAATACTCAAAATTATCAGATATTACAGTATACACCTACGATGGTACCAGTGTTGATCTAGGATCAGTATGCGGTAAACCATTCACAGTTGCAACATTAATTATTCAGGATCCTGGTGACTCAACAATATTAGAGATCATGGGGTAGTTTCTGTGACAGTTAAATTTTCAACCAACGAAATAAGATACATAGCCCTGTTTGAAAGTATGACAGGTGCCATGGTTAAAGATCTATTAGTTGATGAAGAAAATGGCAAATTAACTTTTCTTGTAAAAAAGGGAGATATGGGTCTTGCCATTGGAAAAAGAGGAAGTACTGTAACCAAAGTTCAGAAAACAGTGGATAAAGGGGTTGAGGTAATAGAACACTCAGACGATCCTGTCGAGTTTATCACTAATTTAATGGCTCCTGCTAAGATCAGAAGCATTAGAATTCTCCAAAAAGAAAATGGAGAAAAAATTGCCACAATTGAAGCTGATTCAAGGAACAAAAGAACTGCTATTGGTAAAGCTGGTCAAAATATTGAAAGGGCCAGATTGTTGGCCAAGAGGCAGCACAATATAAATAACATTATAATAAAATAACAGAAGAACGAAGAAAAACAGATTGAAATTCATATTGTTCAAATAATAAATTATTACTCGTGACTTCGAATGTAACTATTATTAAATAATTCAATTGAATAAATCTGATAACTTTGATTAAAATGGTAATTTTACAAGGAGGAATTTCATTTGCCGGGACTTTTCGCAGCAAAAAAGCTTAAAAAGAATAGACAGAACTTCAGATGGAAGGATGTTGAATATAAAAGGAAAGCTTTAAGATTAGACGTTAAAGCAGATCCATTGGAAGGCGCTCCTCAGGCTAGGGGAATCGTTATTGAAAAGGTTGGTGTGGAAGCAAAACAGCCAAACTCCGCCATAAGGAAATGTGTACGTGTACAGCTTATAAAAAATGGTAAACAATTAACAGCCTTCGCTCCTGGTGACGGTGCGATCGGATTCATCGATGAACACGATGAAGTCATGATCGAGGGAATCGGAGGACCTTCAGGAAGGTCCATGGGTGATATACCTGGAGTAAGATGGAAGGTTACAAAAGTTAACAATGTATCTTTACAACAGATGGTTATTGGTAAGATTGAAAAACCAGTAAGATAAAAGTGAGGTAATTTAATGAGTTTTAAGGTTTTTGATAAATGGGAATTGGAAGAGGTGAAGGTGGAAGACCTAGGTCTTGTAAATTACATCTGCCTCGACGAAATTCTGGTTCCGCACACCTTGGGAAGGCATGTTAAAAGACAGTTCGCAAAATCGAAGGTTTCCATTGTTGAAAGGCTCATGAATAAGATCATGAGGACCCAGAGAAATTCCGGTAAAAAGAACAAGTCCTACAACATAGTAAAAGGAGCAATGGACATCATAAATCAGAGGTCCAAACAGAACCCTATACAGGTTTTAGTTAAAGCAGTTGAAAACACAGCTCCAAGGGAAGAGACAACCAGAATTAAGTATGGTGGAATTGGATACCAAGTAGCAGTCGACATAGCACCTCAGAGAAGGGTGGATTTAGCTGTTGGATTCTTAACTAGAGGGGCTCTACAATCATCATTCAAAAGGAAACGATC
This sequence comes from Methanobacterium sp., assembly GCA_009712615.1. Lineage (GTDB taxonomy): Archaea > Methanobacteriota > Methanobacteria > Methanobacteriales > Methanobacteriaceae > Methanobacterium_B. Next base: position 19,850 of record WASR01000193.1, read on the forward strand.
TGTAGAGGAATGTCTTGCCGACGAACTTCTTTACGCTGCAGAGTACGATACAAGAAGCTTTGCAATTGGTAAGAAGGAAGAAAAAGAAAGGATTGCAAGATCTGCCCACTAAGTTTAATGATTATAAATAGGTGATTTTGGTGAGTAGACGTACTAAAATGATTAATAAGATTAAGGAACTGATGTACCAACCTAAATATATTAGGAACATCGGTATTGTGGCACACATTGACCACGGTAAAACCACACTTTCAGATAACTTACTTGCAGGTGCAGGTATGATATCTTCTGAACTTGCTGGAGATCAAAGGTTTCTGGATTTTGACGAACAGGAACAGGCAAGGGGTATTACCATTGATGCTGCAAACGTTTCAATGGTTCACAAGTACAAGGATGAAGACTACCTCATAAACCTCATAGACACACCTGGTCACGTTGACTTTGGTGGGGATGTTACAAGGGCAATGAGGGCGGTTGATGGTGCAGTTGTAGTTGTCTGTGCTGTTGAAGGTATCATGCCCCAGACAGAAACTGTATTAAGACAGGCTCTTAAGGAAAATGTTCGTCCAGTACTATTCATAAACAAAGTGGATCGTCTAATAAACGAGCTCAAACTCGAAGGAGACGAATTACAAAACAGATTCCTCAAGATCATAGCAAGCGCAAACAAGCTCATAAAGAACATGGCTCCAGAAGAGTTCAAAAAAGAATGGCTTGCACGTGTAGAGGATGGAAGTGTAGCGTTTGGTTCAGCATACCATAACTGGGCAATAAACGTGCCTATGATGCAGAAAACAGGTATAACATTTAATGATATACGTGAAGCATGTAGGGACGAGAAACAAAAGGATCTAGCAGCTAAAGTTCCTATACATGATGTACTTCTTGGTATGGTTGTGGATCACCTTCCAAGTCCTGATGTATCCCAGAGATACAGGGTTCCGAGCATCTGGAACGGAGACATAGAATCTGTCGAAGGACAGGGTATGATCAACACAGACCCTGACTCACCATTAGCAGTGATGATCACAAATGTGAGTATTGATAAACACGCTGGTGAAATTGCTACAGGTAGAGTATATGGTGGTACCATCGAGAAGGGAACCGAAATATTCTTCGTAGGTTCTCATGGTAAAGCCAGAACTCAACAGGTAGGAGTATATATGGGGCCAGAACGTATCAACACCGATAAAGTTCCAGCAGGAAACATAGTTGCAATAACCGGTGCAAGAAATGCAATCGCTGGTGAAACTGTTACAAATTATGGTACCAAAATCGCTCCATTTGAAGGTATTGAACATATCTCTGAACCAGTTGTTACTGTTGCAGTTGAAGCCAAAAACACCAAGGACCTTCCAAAACTCATAGAAGTTTTAAGACAGGTTGGTAAGGAAGACCCTACAGTAAGAGTTGAGATCAACGAAGAAACAGGAGAACACCTCATATCTGGTATGGGAGAACTTCACCTCGAGATCATAACCTACCGTATAAATGATAAAGGTGTGGAAATAGAAACTTCAGCTCCAATCGTTGTTTACAGGGAAACCATTGGTGGAAAAGCAACAAACGTCGAAGGAAAATCACCTAACAAACACAACAGATACTACTTGGACATAGAACCTCTTCCAGATGAAATGTTCGCAGCCATCCAGGATGGTAAGATCAAAGAAGGACGTGTCAAGGGTAAAGAAAACGCTGCAACATTTGCAGAATATGGACTTACCAAGGACGAATCCAAGAAGGTCTGGGATGTTTACAAGAGATCTGTGTTCATCAACATGACTCGTGGTATTCAGTATCTGGATGAGATCAAAGAACTTCTTTTAGAAGGATTTGAAAGCGCACTTGATGACGGTCCAATAGCTAGAGAAAAGGTTATGGGTCTTAAAATATCACTTAAAGACGCTAAAATTCACGAAGATGCAGTTCACAGAGGTCCTGCGCAGGTATTGCCTGCAATAAGGAAGGCAGTTTACGGCTCAATTATGTTGGCTCAACCAATGTTAATGGAACCTATACAAAAAGTATTTATCAACGTTCCACAAGACTATATGGGTGCAGCAACTAGGGAAATCCAGAACAGGAGAGGACAGATCGTGGACATGTCACAGGAAGGAGACATGGCAACAATCGAATCAACCGTTCCCGTAGCTGAAATGTTTGGATTTGCAGGAGACATAAGATCTGCTGCTGAGGGCCGATGTCTCTGGTCTACTGAAAGTGCAGGCTTTGTAAGATTGCCTAACGAACTTCAGAAAACCATCATAAAAGAGATCAGACAGAGGAAAGGATTAAATCCAGAACCTTACGGACCAGAACATTACATAGGCTGATCAAATTAATAAATCTAATAAATTTATACAAATGTTAAATGGAGGAATATTTTATGGCTAAACAAAAAGAACATATGAACTTAGCGTTTATTGGACACGTAGACCATGGAAAATCAACACTTGTAGGACACATCTTATTACAGTCAGGAGCTATCGCTGAACAGCAGCTCTCAGACGGTGAGAACAAGTTCAGATTCGTCATGGACAAGCTCCAAGAAGAAAGAGAAAGAGGAGTTACAATCGACCTTGCTCACGCAAAATTCGAAACTCCAAAATACGAATTCACAATTGTGGACTGTCCCGGTCACAGGGATTTCGTTAAAAACATGATCACAGGTGCATCCCAAGCAGATGCAGCAGTTTTAGTAGTTGCAATTGACGACGGTGTAATGCCACAGACCAAGGAACACGCTTTCCTTGCAAGAACACTTGGTATCAACCAGTTAATCGTTGCAATCAACAAAATGGACCTTGTTAAATACGATGAAGCAAAATTCAACGAACTCAAAGAAGAAGTATCTGCTTTAATTAAAACAGTTGCTTACAAACCAAGTGAAATCAACTTCATACCAATTTCCGCTTTCCAGGGTGACAACATCACCAAGAAATCCGACAACACCCCATGGTACAAAGGGCAAGCCCTTGGTGAATCATTAGCAGAACTCAAAGCACCTGAAAAACCAACAGAATTACCTTTAAGGGTACCTATTCAGGATGTTTACTCCATCACTGGTGTGGGAACAGTTCCAGTGGGAAGGGTAGAAACAGGAGTTATGAAGAAGGGTGACAATGTTATATTCGAACCTCCAGGATCCAGTGGAGAAGTTAAAACCATCGAAATGCACCACGAAATGCTTGATAAAGCAGAACCTGGTGACAACGTAGGTTTCAACGTGAGAGGTGTAGGTAAAAACGATATCAGGAGAGGAGATGTAGCTGGACACACAACCAATGCTCCAACAGTTGCAAAAGAATTCACAGCTCAGATAGTTGTTTTACAGCACCCGGGAGTTATCACCGTTGGATACACACCTGTATTCCACTGTCACACAGCACAGGTTGCATGTACCTTCATGGAACTACAGAAAAAATTAGACCCAGCAACAGGTCAGACAAAAGAAGAAAACCCTGACTTCCTTAAAACAGGAGACGCAGCATTTGTTGTAGTCAGGCCTACAAAACCTATGGTTATCGAAAAGATTAAGGAAATTCCTCACATGGGAAGGTTCGCCATAAGGGATATGGGACAGACAGTTGCAGCTGGAATGTGTATTGACATTGTACCAGCTAAATAAGTAAGAAACTATAACTGAAGGTGACTTAAACCTTCTTTTTATTTTTATGGAGGATTGGAATGCACAAAGCCAGAATAAAACTCACAGGTACAGACCCAGAAAAACTTGCATACGTATGTGATCAGCTCAAAAGAATAGCAGAGAGAACAGGTGTGGACTTATCAGGCCCAATACCACTGCCAACAAAAAAGCTCGTTGTACCAACCCGTAAATCCCCAGATGGAGAGGGAAAAGCTACATGGGAAAAATGGGAGCTTAGGATTCATAAAAGACTTGTTGGAATTGAAGCTGATGAGCGTGCAATGCGTCAGGTCATGAAAGTTAATGTACCAGACAATGTGAGTATAGAAATTGAATTAAAAAGCTAATATAGCTTAATCCTTTTTTATATTTGGTAGCCGAGATCGCCTAGCCAGGGATGGCGCAGGACTTGCGATCCTGTGGAGTTTGCCTCCACCTGGGTGC
>WASR01000041.1 GCA_009712615.1 Methanobacterium sp.
CCTGAAGACTTGTTCAACTTCATGAAGGACTACTTCATAAATATATATAAATAAAATTTTCTACAAATATATTAAACAACTAGCAAATAATCAATACTCAAACAACAATTAATTTTGTATGTTACGAGTATTGGAAAGTAGCAGATAATAAGATTTAAAGATTAAAACTTTCGTTTAATGAAAATAGATTATAGAAAGGTCTTATTATGGAAGTTAAAAAAAGGTTTGAAAATAGTTCCAAACCCGCGGTTTATGTCTGGTTAGGATCCATCATATTTGCAGTGTTGTTCACCATTTTAATCTGGATTTTAGGGCCAAATCTCAATCATTTTACAGCCACTCTACTTCCAATAAACAACATCAACCACTACTACTGGAAACTTCCAGTCAGAAATTTCTGGACCATGGCAATTGTATGGGCTCTTTACATATCCAACCAACTCTTAATTTGGGGAGCCATATACTGGGCTCAAAAAAATCTGACAAAGGAGAAAATTAACCCAACCTATGATCTAACCAGGTACAATATTGCCGTGTTGTCAATCACAGTGCTCTTCATATTCCTACATTTGATACAGACCCATATCTGGTTTGATGGTTTAGCACAGGATGTGCCAATAATAACCAGCCAGGGATCTGTTATACTGATGCTTGCAATTGCTCTGGTGTTATTAAATCCAGTCCAGGGACTCTTTCTCGGGAAAAGTGCCGGAAAACCCTTCACCAAAAGGGTTACAGAATTCATCCGCCACACCCATATGTACATCATATCATGGGCTCTGATCTACACCTTCTGGTTCCATCCCATGGCCACAGATCCCCAGCTTCTAACCGGATTCTTCTTCATGTTCCTGTTATTTACACAGATGGCACTGGCATACACCAAGGTTCATCTGGATCTCAGATGGATAGTGGTACTCCAAAGCTGGGTTGCAATCCACGCATTATTTGTAGCAGTCTACAATTCTCTCTTTTTCGGCAACACAAATATGTGGCCCATGTTCTTCTCAGGATTCGCCTTCATGTTTGTCTTCACATACATGTACGCCTTGAATGTCAAAAGAAATGTTAAACTGCTTGTCACTGCAGCCTACATACTTTTTGTAGCATTCATATACATTCCAGCACCATATGGATTCGGTAGGGATCCATCGTTCCTATTCAGACTGGAATTTCTGTGGATTCCGATAATCCTCTATGGACTGGCAGCATTAATAGCATTAATTGTATTTATATGGCTTAAGCTCAGAAAAGATCAAGAGAACATTGAAAGCCTTGAGAATATATCTGCTAAATCTTAAAACTCGCTATCCAAAATCTCAAAGCAAGTTTTCATCTAAATCTGAAATCTATCCAGATAAGTCTCTTAGGGAATGTATATCCTGATTTACTGGAACTTTGTTACAGTTAAAAAAATTTCATGCTCAGATACACAGATTACAGTGATAATATATTAAAAGACGTGGGGGAATGGTTGAATGGTCGAGACCTTGGCATATGATGTTGAGAAGAAGGATGGAGATTTTGAGGTTAGAAGGTACGGAGGTCATATACTGGCCCATGTAGATATTAAAGCACCCTTTGATGAGGCCATGAATATGGGGTTTAGAGTACTTGCAAACTACATTTTTGGAGGCAACAAGAAACGTTCAAGTATAGAGATGACTGCTCCTGTTGAAGAGGAAAAAAGGAAATCTGAAAAAATTCCCATTACAGCACCTGTAACAGAGGAATCATTAAAAGAATCTGAAAAGATCAAAATGACCACACCTGTGACAGAAGAAAAAACTGGCAATATACACAGAATATCCTTTGTAATGCCATCTAAGTACACCATGGAAGCTCTGCCAGAACCTGAAGATGAACGAATAAAGATTGAAGAAATGAAAAAATGGCTTAAGGAAAATAGTATCCAACCAATGTCAAACTTCGTAGTGGCCCAGTACAACCACCCAGCAGTACCAGGATTTTTCAGACGAAATGAAATAATGGTCGAAATCTAAAAAAAATTTAGACAACCTGAAATTAATGGTGCCTTGTCTTGATTCAGCAGATCTCTAAAACCTATCCAATCAATAAC
>WASR01000349.1 GCA_009712615.1 Methanobacterium sp.
GTTATAATACCTCTAATTTTTGCTTTTGTCTTGTGTGGAGCAGCTTCAGCAGCCCCATTAAAGACCAATCATGCAGTATCTACTGTAAAGAACACAGTTGGTAGTTCTGCATATGATCAGGATTATGCAGCGATAGATGGATCAAGAATTGTATGGCAGCAAACTGATTCAAAGGGTCACTCAACAGTGTACTACAAAAATGTAGCAACAGGTTACACTGGGAAGGTTTTAAACACAAATCAAAACCAATTTTCCCCATCAATTTCAGGAACCAACGTTGTATGGTCTCAAAATAAAACAAATGGAATTCTTGCAGTATATTACAAAAATATGGCCACTGGGTACAGCACAGCAGTAATGAATTCCAATGTTGGTCAGTACGCTCCTGCAATATCTGGTAAAACGGTGGTTTGGGTTCAAAATGACACTACAGGAATTTTTTCTGTGTACTACAAAAACTTTGCAACAGGAAAATATGGAAAGGTTTCAAAGAATTCACAAGTGGTATCAAAACCGTCCATTAGTGGATCAAGAGTTGTTTGGAGCCAGCTAGACACAACAACAAAACATGCAGCAGTATATGAAAGGAACTTCGCAACTGGATTCTATGGAAAAATATCCACAGCCACCCCTGACCAGTTAAATCCGGTTGTAAATGGTTCAAAGGTTGTTTGGGTTCAAATATCTAATCAAACCGGTGTGATCTACATGAAAAATCTATTAACCGGGAAGATCACCAAGGTTAACCCATCAGCAAACCTACAGTACAATGCTGCAGTGAGTGATCAAAGAATAATATGGACACAAATTCAGGGACAAAGTTCAGTCATATATCTTAAAAATTTATCTACAGGATACTTGGCACCAGTAGTTCCTGTAACCCAGAATCCAGTGGATAATGCAGTGATTTCGGGAGTTAGAATAGTCTGGACCCAGTACACATCAGATGGTCACACAGTCATCTACCTGAAAAATCTTTCAACAGGATACAAGGGCAGGGTAGCATAGATAACACTATCATTCCCCCTATTTTTTTTATTTTATTTTTATAGAAATAGAATTACTCAGTATTGAATTTACTCGTTTTAAAAGTAACACACTGAACAGAATACAGACTATTAATTGGACTCGTACAATTTAATAAATAATTTAAGATGTTATTAGACTCCTCACTCCGATTCTAATATTTATTTTGGTTTATCTGATTAAAATAATTTTTCACAAAAAAAGGAATTAACTGGGGTATTTCCAGATCCTGATGGGGATTTGGGAGTGTAAATTCAATTATCAAAATCCACTGTACCCCTTATTGTGATGATAAATCCTTCAATGAAGTACCTGACACTCACGGGCAGAAACAGAATTGAGAGGAATATAGAAATTCCCACACCCAATCCTTTAAGATATGATACTAAATAGTTTAAAAGATTGAAATCCATCATGTTCGGGGTGAATGGTGTTAAGAATTTAAGGATCACCACGAAAACCATGAAAAATATGGAGAACATGGTTGCCAGATAAAATCTTCGGGCACCATCGTACATCATTGATTTTTCAACCCTACTCTTAACAGATTGAGAATATTCAAAACTTAGGATTGAAACGGCAATACCAACCGATATAAGGCTTAAACTTACGATGAGTAGTGTTTCACCGCTTGTAAAATTCACGTAGAGAAAGATCACCAAAAGTGGAATTAAACCTATGTACTTGTAGACTATTTTCACCCAGTTCGAAACTTTTTCCCCGTAGATATAGATTAGTTCATCTGAATGATCTCCTCGCAGTACAAAATTTCCTGTTAAAAACTGGAAAATCCTCTTTTCCTTCCAGTTAAATGTGTAAAACATCACAGTCAACATAAGTACCACTGAAAAGGGTGCTATGAAAACCATTTCTGAATTTTTCATTATAAATCCAACTACACATTGAGTTAGGATAACTATCAATTCTATTAATGCAAGGACTTTGATCATTTTCATGGGTTTGATTCCTCTAAACTTTTTTTTACTATATTAATTTAAGATCTATTTTTTTGTAAATTTTTCATGTTAAGCATAGTGTCAGGGC
>WASR01000077.1:0-1062 GCA_009712615.1 Methanobacterium sp.
AAAGATATATAAGTTAAAAAAACCAAATTTTTTTAAACACATGTTATGGTGATGGGGTTCACCTTTAACCGCTTTTTTTTAAGCTGATGACTCCTGCACAAAAATTAAAGTGGAGGAAGTTAGCATAGAATTTATTAAACAGTTTTATAGAATTACTCCCTTGTTTCAGGGATATTTGCCTGCAATTTCAGTTTACGGGGTGATTTTACATGGATAACATCCTGCTGAGTTTGGCCATAATAATAGTGTTCGGACTTATTTTCAGCAGATTGTTCTCGAAGATAGGTTTGCCCGGACTGTTGGGAATGCTTGTTGTGGGTGTTCTAATAGGTCCATACTACCTGAACCTGATCGATCCGGGATTCTTAGGAATATCCAGTGATCTGAGGGTTATGGCACTAATAATTATCCTCTTAAGAGCAGGGTTAAGCCTTCACAGGGATGCTTTAAGGAAAGTTGGAAGTTCTGCTCTGAGAATGACTTTTGTGCCATGTCTGTTTGAGGGACTCACAGTAATGGTTGTGGCACACTTCATACTTGGGCTATCCTTGGTAGTTGCTGGAATGCTTGGATTTATAATAGCAGCAGTTTCACCCGCAGTGGTGGTTCCAAGTATGCTATCGTTTATTGAAAGGGGAATGGGAACCGTTAAGGGCATACCAACAATTCTAATGGCAGGTGCATCAGCTGACAACGTGGTGGCCATAACTATTTTCTCAGCATTTTTCGGATTTTACACAAATAGCAGCCTGAACATAGGTCTGGCCATGTTAGGAATACCAGTATCCCTCATAATAGGTTTAGTAATGGGTTTTTTACTGGGATTACTCGTTTTAAGAGTATTCAAACACTACAGTATTGGAAGTTCAGAGAAAATACTCATAATCCTTGCTTCAGCCATTCTTCTCAAGGAAGTTGGGGATTACCTGCAAAACTACGTGCCTGTAGCAGCTCTTCTTGGAGTCATGATACTTGGATTTGTGATTGTGGACAGAAATCCAAATCTAGGTCTGGAACTATCCTCAAAATTCTCGAAGATATGGATACTGGCAGAGATAATCC
>WASR01000077.1:1072-1544 GCA_009712615.1 Methanobacterium sp.
ATGCGTTTAATAGCCAGGAGCATGGGTGTGTACCTGTCACTATCTGGTACAGAGCTTAACAAGAATGAGAAAATATTTTCAATGGTAGCTAACACTCCTAAAGCAACTGTTCAAGCAGCAATAGGTGCAGTTCCCCTTGCTGCAGGTGTGGCATCTGGAGACATGATATTGGCCATATCAGTACTTGCGATCATCCTTACAGCACCACTTGGATCGCTGGGAATTAAGGTTATGGGAGACAAAATATTAACGAGGTAAAAAAAAACCAGAAAAGCTTAGCCGATCATTAAATGGATCGATATGTTTTAAAATAAAGTGTAGAGTTTTAATTAAGTAATTAATGGAATTAAATCGGTTATTATAAAAAAAAATTGTGGAAAAAAAAGAGTTTGACCCTTTTTTTTTTTACACGTTGAAGCTCTTGGTTATTATGTCAAACAATCCCCCTTGTGTCTGGAAGTCAGAAGATAGT
>WASR01000077.1:1554-2047 GCA_009712615.1 Methanobacterium sp.
ACTGTATGAAGTACAGATAATTGTTTTTTGCGAAGTCGATGAGTTTTATTTGACCAGTTATGTTGTCTGAGCTTACATTAACGGTAGTTTCATTTGCAGTTACTCCTGCTATGTTAATGGTGCTGTTGGTTGCATTTAAGGAAGCAGCTTGACTTTTGATAGCGTTTATTTGGCTTGTGCTGTTATTGTTGTTTGGTAATCTGTATATAATAGCTCCATTTCCTGTTGTTGTGTTGTCTTTCTGGTAATCTGCATCACCCACAGCAACTACTGTGATGTTTTCAGTTGAATTTTCACCTATGAGACTCCAGTTTTGAGGATAATTAAAGCTTATGCTGTTGTTTGAATACGTATTAGCTGTTGTTGAATTGTTGCCAGTTCCATTTTGACTGGTACAGCCTGATGCAGCAACCACCAGTGCAACAATGGCAATGACTACGAAAATATACTTCTTCATTAAATTTATCCCTCCACTTTAATAACCAATAATATT
>WASR01000055.1:0-399 GCA_009712615.1 Methanobacterium sp.
ATGTATCCGCAGTTGACCCTAAACGGTTCTGTTGGTGCGGAATCTAAGAAAATTGCCGACTGGTTTAGTCTTCCCGGTTCGTTGTTCTGGAGCGTGGTGGGTGGTTTAACGCAGCCGATATTCAGTGGGCGGACCCTAAAAACCCAGAAGGAGGTAGCTCGTTTGCAAAAAGAAGCGGCTTTGCGTTCGTTCAAACAGAGCCTGCTGACGGCGGGCAATGATGTGTCGAATGCTTTGGCAAATATCCGGTATGCATCCCAGCAGGCTGCATTCCAAAAGGAACAGGTGGAAGCCCTGGAAAAGGCATACGAATATTCGCAGGAATTGCTTGTTAACGGCTATGCTAACTATCTGGAGGTTCTCTCTGCGCAAAACAGCGAGTTGTCGAGCGAATTATCG
>WASR01000055.1:471-2017 GCA_009712615.1 Methanobacterium sp.
TACAACACTTACAATGGCTTTGTTCAGCAAAAAATCACCCTTTATCGGGCATTGGGAGGAGGGTGGAAGTAAGAGGCGAAAGCTGTCAAACAAAAAAAGCGCTTGTATGTAATTTGCTACATATAAGCGCTTTTTCGTTAGTACCCAGGATGATGGATAACTATGCAAAAGCATTTCATCGGAATGGTATTACTGATCATCAGCAATTAGTATATGTATCAAAAATTGAGATCAATCGAACGTATAAGCATAACGACAAATCAGTTTTGGATGGTACAAAAATCAAAGGACAGCAAAAAGAGGGATTTAATGTTCATGTTCACGTGGTGGTTTCTCGGATGGATGTAGACAGAAAGATCAAGCTGAATCCTGCCATTAAAAACAAAAGCGACCAATGGAGGAAAGATGGCCAATCCATGACAAGAGGGTTCGTATTAAAAGAATTTCAGGTGAATTCCATCGCAGATTTTAATAATGCATTTAACTATTTGCTTCAAAATAAGTATCTTAAACCAAATCAGCTGTACCTTGATAATCGTTTTGCAAAGACCCAAGTTATACGCACAACCGGTGCATTAAAAAGCAAATTTGCAAATGCGCTTAGTCAGGGTCATTTTGGCATAGAGAAGGAGTTAATTGGAAAGTCATCATCTGCTTTAGGATGGACAAAGACGACAATTGCATTAGCAACGAATCCGGTGCGTGGCTCAAAGGAGGCTCTGATTAAAGCAGCAAAAGCCATTCTTGAAAAGTGAATTGAGAATACAAACGAAAAATGAGCAAATTTAAGGGAGGTATTGTCATGAATCTGGAGGAATGAAGCAGGGAGTATTATCAAAAAACATTTGTATAATTATTTGTGCTATATCAATAGACTCGCTACAATTTAACTTTTGGTTGTTTTTAGACATGGTTGGCCAGAATGCCTTATTTGGATCGAGAATTATCACGTTGATCAACTGATTGTACGATATATTTTTTATCTCCACAATCCACAAACCGAACATATGAAACTTCTTGTAGATCTTTTAAAATATCGTTCAACGGTATCTTGTTGGTAGAGAAAGTGAACTTGTCCTTCAATAAAGTTGAATCACTTATTTTGAAGTAAGCTCCATACTGTCGTTCAAATGTCTTAAGAATTTCTCTTAGCGAAATGCGGTAAAAATTAAAACTGTTTGATCGCCATGCTGTAATTGGAGATGTGTCTTTGGGTCTGGAAATTTGGCAGACTCTTGTGCTTCGATTGAACTCAGCAGTTTCTCCTGGCAACAAAACATAATGTTTGTTTTGTGGATCTTCAAGATATACCTTGCCTTCGTCCAGCAGTACACAAACATTTGTGTCGGAGGCATATGCCTTTACGTTGAATTTTGTTCCAGCTACTTTGATATCAACACCATGTAGATTGACAACAAATGGACGAGAAAGTTCTTTGGCAACAGAGAAGTATCCTTCACCTTTTAATTCAACCTTTCTCTCAAAAAGACCGAAATTCCTTGGGTAGCGGATGTAAGTGTCAGAATTTAAGTGGACTATTGTACCA
>WASR01000192.1 GCA_009712615.1 Methanobacterium sp.
GGCGAGCACAGACTGGCATGAGATCCCATGACCTCGGAGAGATGCCTCGCTCTTGTACAGCGACACCATGTACAGTAACATCTGTACATGGCGTGCACTTTCGCCTAAGGTGGCATAAATGGTCTGTTCCTGATTGCCGGATGTAAGATACGATGTACGCTCACCCTCAACAAAGCGCGGGACATGATGTCCAGAAACTGCGCAAGGACGCAGGAAAGTGGCTGAAAGAGCTTCGGGAAAGCGCCGGGCTGACACAGCGACAGCTTGCTGAGCGGGTGGGCGTTGAATATTACACCTTCATTTCACAGCTTGAGGTTGGCCGGGGCCGAATCCCGCCGGATCGTTATGAACGCTGGGCGGCCGCATTGCATATGCGCCCCGCCGATTTCGTTAAACAATTGATGCGTTTTTACGATCCGGAAACTTATCGGCTGCTTTTTGGAGAGGCCGTCCCCGAGGAAACTTCTTGCGCATCGCCTGAAAAGGACGTTCACTGAGCCGTTTCGTCTAAGGGACCGGGGCACATATGGCGGCAGTCGTCTACGCATTCGGTACGCGGGAGCGGTCCCCGCTACCGTGGCAGAATCATGAGTTGTCGGAGCTCTACCGCGTCGTTGACCTTCTTGGAAAGGCGGGACTGGCGGTTGAGACTGACATGGGACTGTCGGATGAAGGCGAACCCTGGTTCGTTTTCTGTCGGGCTGATACCGGTGATGTCGTCGTTCATTTTGCCCGTATCGACGGCCAGTATGTGGCGGCCAGTTCTGTGGTCGACCAGTCCTATCGGGGCGGAAATTTTCGCGACATCATTGAGCAGTTAGTCAGCCAGCAACCCTTGGTTATGCCTAGAGGCGGAAACGGAGTCAGCCTATTTTTGCATCCTGCAGTTGTCTTGACTGCATTTGTGGCAACTGCGCTGGCTCATTCTCATCGCGCCGAGGCAGCGGACGGATCTGGAGATTCTGTTCCCGTATCACTCCATGACGGCAAAAACGACGGCTATGCGGACTTGCTGTTGAAGCTGCTGTCCGCGAGCGTGCAAAATCAAGGAGAGCGGAGCCAGAGTCGGTCCAATGCCTCCTCTGAAACGACCAGTCACATCGCGACGATGATGGCTATTGCCATCGCGGCCATCGTTCCCCTCGTCGACCAAAGCGTGAGCTTATCGCTCCCGTCGCCCCTGGTTGTCACCACGGACCACTCTACGGCCTCTGCGGTTGAGTTGGCGCTGATGATGGTGCGGCCGGCCTGCCGGCCGGTGTTCCGGTGCCCAGCGGCAAGGTTTCCGCGCTTGATCTGCCCCCGTCCGATTCCATCAATTTCGATCACACTCCGGCGGTGTCCCTGCACGCGTCTTCCATCACTGCAGTTTCTCTACCGATTTCCACATTGCCGAGTGAAACCGTTGCCACCCCGGCGGCCACATCTCACGCATCGGACAGCTTCCCTTCCGGGGAGCACACCATTCTTCACATTGCAATTCGCCAGCCGGTGACCCCGACCAATAACTCGTCCAATCAGTCTGGGACGGCAACTCAAACGACGGCGGACACGGGGCATCATTTTACCTTGAACGATTTTGATCCTGAAGCCGTTCAGGTCTTTTTCCAACAGCATGAAACGACCACTCACGGTACATCGTCATCGACTATTGTTGTGATCCCCACCTTGCCCAGTTCCAATGCCACGAATGGATCGAGTGCGATAACCTCGCCTCCTTCTCATGGCGGAACCGAAAACCCAACAACCACATTTCCGACAGAAACAAACGTTGCCCTTAATACATGGTCGGCCCCGGAACTCGTCAATGTTCTGAATGAATTCGCGTTCTCGGGAACTCATCCCCTGGCCGGCTCCATGCAGCCATCGGATTATTTGCGTATGGCTGTTTCTGCCTACGAAAAGGCTAATGGCGGACCGATCCAGCTGATCGTCTTCGACGAAGCCACTCCACTCAACAGCATTTTCCCGTTGACCAAAGGCGTGCTCTTCGTCGAGGACAAGGAACT
>WASR01000118.1:0-1772 GCA_009712615.1 Methanobacterium sp.
ATAGATCAATTAATATATTAGAGTATATACATCGGAAATAACACATTGATGTTTGTATTTAGATTTTGAATCTGGAAGGTATCAAGTAATAACTAGAAAATTTTCATTAATTATCGATCAATGAATCTTTCCACAAACTGTAAGCGTGGTAAAAATGATAGAAAATAAGATAAAAACCTTGAGACAAGCTGCCAAAGTTTCCACCATGCAGGAATCCGACGAAATATGGTGCGTTATAGCTGGAAATGAAGAGATGGTAAATAATATTGCATATGCAGCTATCACTGACAAGGATAGGGTTAAAATCCTTTGCAGAGAACATATTAACAGTAAAGAATCATTTGTAACCAAAAAATTTGATTTTATTTTGTTACATGGAGACATAAATAAGATTAGAGATTTAAGCTTGTTATGCAAAGAAAATGGTGGAGCATATTTGAAAATAGCCCCATATTACGTGTTGAATGAACCCAATTTAATCTTATCTGTGGGTCCTGAAAATTCCATTAAAAAATTCATGGGAGACTGTGAAAAGTCCCGATTAAATATTAATTTTCTTATTGAAGACAAAACTACCGGTTTCATAGAAACCGATGTCTACATCACCAATGTATTACCAGATTTTGTTCGAAGTACCATTGACCCGCTATTTAAAATGGCAGATGTAGCACTATCAACAGTTTTAATCTCTGCTGAAGAAGAGGTTATTCCTAAAATTAAAGAAATTGCTAATGTTAATAAGATATTTGTAATTGAATTCAATAAAATTTTGAAGGAGGAGTGAAATGTTCGATTTTCTAAAGAAAAATGATGAAGTAGATGTTAAAAAGAAAGCCCTCACAGACACTCTAGGGATCGATTTAGGAACCCTTAACACCGTTGTGGCAAAACCATCAGGAGATAAATTCGACTTATATAAAATTCCATCAGTAGTAGCAGTTAAAAAAGAAGACCCTGCCTACGTACTAGCAGTTGGTGAAGAAGCAAAATCAATGCTTGGAAGAACTCCTGAAGATATCATTGCTGTGAGACCTCTAAGAAAAGGTGTCATTGAAAGTATTGCACAAGCAGAAGCTCTTCTAGTTTATGCCATTGACAAAGGTTCAGGTGAAAAAAACGCCAGCATAGATAGAATAGTTGTTGGTATACCTGGAGATGCATCAGAAGTTGAAAAAAGAGCCGTTGAAGAAATCGGTATTAAAGCTGGTGCAAACTACGTTTTAGTAATAAGTGAAGGACTTTCAGCAGCCATAGGTCCAGGTTTACCAATTGCAGACGCAGCAGGTACCATGGTAATAGATATAGGTGCAGGTTCTAGCGATATTGTTGTAATATCCCTCGGAGGAATCACCGACATAGAAACCATCAGGGACGGTGGAGACGATATCGATAAAAATATTGTGGAAAAGGTTAAAGAACTCTACAATGTCGAAATTGGTATACATGAAGCTGAAAAAGCCAAAATTGCAGTGGGTATGGTCCATTCTGATGCAGATGTTGAAAATTTAGTCAACACAGCCATAGGAAAATCAATGGAAACCAACAAACCTAAACAGGTAGAAATCGATTCTAAAATTGTTGCAGATGCTGCTGAACCAATAGTTAAGAATCTTATCGAAGCACTCGCAATAGTTCTTGAACGTATGTCCCCCGAATTAATTTCCGGTGTCTACAACAAAACAGTTGTTGTCGGTGGAACTTCACAGTTATGGGGCTTAATAGATAGGATCTATCAGGAAGTAGGAGTTCCTGTGGTAATATCTGACGACCCT
>WASR01000118.1:1782-7195 GCA_009712615.1 Methanobacterium sp.
TATTTTCGAGTTTTTTCCATTCAAAATTATATATACTGAATAGGAAAAGTTATTTAATTTGAGTTATTGATTTAAAATTTGGTATTAATAATATGAAGATCGTTGGTATAGATGAAGCAGGAAGAGGATCAGTTTTAGGACCCCTCGTAGTTTGCGGTGTTGCAATTGAAGAAGATAGATTGAAATATCTAGAAAGACTTAAGCTGAAGGATTCTAAAAAAGTTACACCCAAAAGAAGAATTGTTTTATATAGAAAAATAAAAAAAATTGCTGAGTGCCACCCAGTACATATAAGTGCATCAGATATCGATCTTTTAAGATCCAAGGATATTAACTTGAATGAGATCGAAAAAATCGCCATTAAACAGATCATAGGAAACTGTGATCCCGATATCTCTTACATAGACTGCATAGATGTTAAACCAGATAGATTCATCAACGAAATGGAAAATTTTCAAGAGGATTTAAAAGTTGTTGCAGAACATGGAGCAGATGATACATATCCCATTGTTTCTGCTGCATCCATAGTTGCCAAGGTTGAACGTGATCAAGAAATTTCCAGGATAAAAAAAGAATTTGGTGAGATTGGATCGGGTTATCCAAGTGATCCAAAAACTGTGGCATTCCTAAAGGCTACACCCTATAATGATCTACCCAACTTCGTTAGAAGATCCTGGTCTACTGTTGAAAAAATGAGGCTAAAATGATAATCGAATTTTTTACTGGTTCCTTTGCCACTATCTTGGAGATGTTCAAGAGTGGAGGCATAATCACCTACATAATTACCATAATAGGAATTTACGGTTTTATACTTTCTTTTGAAAAAATTATGTACCTTAGAAAGGTTTCTAAAGTCAGTTTACCCCAGATAATGAGTACTGTGAATGATTCAATGGAAAAAGGAGGATCCCTCGAGGCCCTTCGTTCCCTTGGAAAGTATCAAAACCCAATATCTAAGATAACTTCCGAAGCTCTGAAGATCGGCTACAGAAATAATGTAGAGGTTGAAGATGCTATGGAAAGGGTTTTCATAGTTGAAATGGGTAACATGACCAAGGGTTTAAACAGTCTTAAAACTATAATCGAGATAGCACCACTCCTTGGTTTAATAGGTACTGTTATTGGAATTTGGGTGACATTTAAGGCCATGGGAATTTCTGCAAATACTTCTCAAATGGCTGAAGGAATCTACATTGCACTCATAACTACCATAGCAGGTTTAACTGTTGCAATAATCATTTTACCCATGTACTCCTACATCAACAGCAAAATAGAAGAGGAAATCGATAAAATTGATATTGCAAAGAAAATGACCAATTGGAGGACAGCAGAAATACGTATAAAAGTGGATTCATGCATTGAAAATGCTATTGAAGCTCTCCAAGAGTCTAACGGTGTGATAGAAGTCAGGCAGATCTCAGATCCAAATGCCAATATATGGATTTCAATCGATCCAAACAGGTTGGATAGGAGTATTAGCAACATCATAAAGGAAAAATGTAATTTAGATCCTCAGATCATAGAAAGTAAACTGATGCAGTAATAAATTAAGATCGAAATAATTTTATGAAAGAATGAAAGTGGGGAAATTCGTATGGCGTTGGACACAAGCAGATATAGAAATAAGTTGAAACAGAGCAATCCCCAGGTAAATTTAGTGCCCCTAATAGATGTTATTTTCACCATTTTAATATTTTTAATGGTTGCAGCAAGTTTTCAAGGATCTGCAGATGTTGACTCAGGAAAACCGCAGATCAACCAAACAACCGGACCCTCTGATTATTACCTCATACCAGTGGCAGGATTGAAAACAGTGACTGTGAATGGTGTTGATATGTCTAAAGACATCAGAAATGGAGCTATAGCAGTCCATACATCCGTTATTGATCAAGGAGATATTAATATAAAAGCCAAGGAAGGCGCTATTATTATTACAACTCCTGCGGGAATATCTCCAGAACAGGCAGTGAATGCTCCACAAGTGTAGCTGGAATTTAACGATCTTCTTATAAAAATTTTTTTAAAAACATGAAAAAGGTGATGAAGTGTATCTAGGAAGAATATTAGCAGTAGGAACAACAGAATCTGGAAATTTTGTGGCTTATAGAGTTTCAAGCCGGTCTTTTCCAAACAGAACAGCAAAAACATTTGATGACAGGGTTTCCATAGTTCCTACAGAAGGAAATGAAAAGGATGTTTTTAAAAATCCGTACATAGCATACAACTCCATCCGAATAATTGAAGATAAAGCAGTGGTATCAAACGGAGGGCACACTGACGTAATTGCAGATAAAATAGCATCTGGAATGAGTATTAGGGATTCTATGGCCCTATCTCTGCTTTCAATGGATTATGAAAAGGATGATTTCAACACTCCCAGAATAGCTGGTGTCACAACACTCGGTGGAGATTCTTACATTGGAATAATTACACATGAAGATCTCATTGTAGAAAAAGTTGAAAAAGGAACCTGTGCCTATATTTCAACTTATGAACAAGTTAAACCCAAAACAGTGAAATACGAAGCAAACAGTGCCCATGAAGCAGCACAATACATCATGGATCAAGGAAAATTCAGTGAATTTACAAATCCCGTGACTTCAGCAGCTGCATTTGGAACAAATGATTGGAACCTGAGCTCAATATAAATTTGGATAGGTGTAGAAATGTGTGTGAAACTCATTGGCATAGAAAATATACCAATGGTGAGTCCAGGAGATGACATTGGAACCATCATAATCGAAGCAGCAAAATCTGAGGGTCTTGAAATAATGGATCACGACATTTTTGTGGTTGCGGAAACTGTGGTTTCAAAGGCTGAAGGAAACTTAATAGAACTGGATTCAATAAATGTCAGCGCGCAAGCCCAAGAAATTTCAGAAAAAACATCAAAGGACCCCAGAATTGTCCAATCAATAATTGATGAATCTGTAGAAATTATCAAAGTTGGACCGAACTTCATAATATCCGAAACAAAACATGGTTTTGTATGTGCAAATGCAGGTATTGATGAGTCCAATGTAGAATCAGGATTTCTAAAGCCAATTCCAGTGGATTCTGATGAAAGTGCCTCACTAATTCGAAAAACCATCGAATCTGCTACAGGAAAAAATGTAGCTGTAATATTATCGGATACTCAAGGTCGTCCATTCAGAGAAGGTGCAGTAGGAGTTGCAATTGGAGTATCTGGGATAAATCCGCTCTGGAATAGACAAGGTGAAAGGGATCTTTACGATAGAAAACTTGAAACAACAACCATAGCTGTTGCAGATGAATTGGCATCAGCCGCTTCCATTGTAATGGGTCAAGCAAATGAAGGATTGCCTGTCGTAATAGTAAGGGGTGTGGAGTACGCTGAAAAATTGAGATCCACCTATTCAGATATAAAACCAATTCTAAGACCTAAGAAATTTGATGTTTTTAGATAAAAACTTTTTTACATGTAAAAAAACTAGTTGATCAACATGATAACAGTACTTTCAGGAGGGACTGGTACCCCTAAATTGTTAGAAGGTCTTGTCAAGGTTTCTGATCCAAAAGATCTCAACATCATAGTCAATACTCTGGAAAATGATTACTTTTCAGGGGTTTATGTTGCTGCTGATATTGACACAGTAATGTATACCCTTGCAGGGATCATCAACACCGAAACTTGGTATGGTATTGAGAATGATACATTTATAACCCATGAAACTTTAAAGGAGATCAACTGCCCTGAAACTCTTCGGATTGGAGACAAAGACAGGGCCACAAAAATTCAAAAAACCATGCTCATGGAGAAATATCCATTATCAAGGGTTGTAAATATTCAGAAAAATGCTTTAGGGATTAAATCAAAAATTAAACCCATGAGCAACGATAAATCCAATATAACCATCGTTACAGACCAAGGTGAAATGAAATTTCATGAATTTCTCGTTGAAAAACAGGGAAAACCTCATGTTAAAGATATTATCTACAATCAAGTCGAACCATCCCCTGGTCTAATTGAATCTATTGAAGAATCTGAAATGGTTATTTTAGGGCCATCCAACCCCATAACCTCTTTATGGCCAATTATATCCATGAAAAATGTGGTTAAAACTCTTGAAAAAGCTTACGTTGTAGGTATTTCCCCAATAATAGGAAATTCTCCTGTTAGTGGACCTGCAGCAAAATTTATGAATGCATTAGGACATGATGTATCGTGTTTTGGTGTTGCAAAAATGTACTCAAAATTTTTAGACAAGTTCATTATTGACCTCGTGGATGTCGATTACAAAGATCAAATAGAAAGACTAATACCAGAGGTAGTAGTAACAAACACCAATATGAAGAACATCGGTGATAAAATGATGTTAGCCAAAATTAGTTTGGGTGAAATTATATGATTCAAATGACTTTAATTCAGATCGATAACTATGGTCCCTGGACTGTCACACCAACACCAAGGGCCGAAGCAGACCTTCAGATTCTGCAGGCAGAACTTTACGCAGATCTTCAAAGACAGTTTGCAGCTAAGGGAGGACTAGTATTTTTCACCCGTTTCGATAACATGCTTGCAGTTACAAACGGTGTGGATATGGAGGATCACCTCAGGATTCAAAAATCCATAGGTAACAGATACCCAATTACCATCAGCATGGGAGTTGGAGCGGCTGAAACTCCATATGAAGCACAACGTAAAGCAACAAATGCTCTTCAAAATTATGGTGGTGCCCAGTCAGAAGATAGGACTGAAGTTCTCGCCATTGATGGGCTTGTGAAGGCCGATGAAAGTTTTGTTCAAATAGCCCACATAGACATCAACGGGATTACAGATTCTTTAACAGACATTATCCCTGCTTACGATACTTCTTTCATAGTTAATCGAGTACAACACTTTTTAATGAAAAAACTCATCGAAAAGGGTTCACTCCTTTTCTTCATTGGTGGAGATAATTTCATGTCTCCATGTAATGGTTTGACCCCTGAAGGACTTTTGAAGATCATAGAAGAGATCGAAGAGGAAATAAACATTGCACTTAAGGCAGGTGTTGGGAAAGCACCAACCGCAGAAAAAGCTGCAAATCTTGCAGATCTGGCTCTAGAAGAGATTAGAGGCGGATTTACATATAATTTAGTTCATGTTATGAAAAACGAAGATTAACTGGTTAAGTTATATTTTGTTTGTAAATCTATCAATTTCTAATTTTTTTTCATAAAAATTATGGAGGAAACCCATTGAAGTACTAGCGCCAATGGCCGGTGTAACCGATGGAAAGTTCTGCAGAGGAATGCTAAACTATGGATTTGATCTTCTGACCCTTGGAGGGTACAACGCAGAAAAAGCATCCATCGATGCTGGATTAAAAATAATTCAAAGGGGTAGGAAAGAATTCCATGTAGAAGAGCCTGACTTGGTAAATCATATCACAAGTGAAGCTAAATACAT
>WASR01000118.1:7205-11831 GCA_009712615.1 Methanobacterium sp.
CATCAAAGATGGTTCCAATGAAAATATTGGAGTATCAGTAAACCTTCGTTCAATTACTCCAGATCCGATCATTAAAATATCTAAAATTCCTGAAGTCGATGTTGTTGAAATTAATGCCCATTGCAGACAGCGAGAACTTGTTGAATCTGGATATGGACAGGCACTCATGAATGATACTGATGAACTTCACAATCTGGTACATGAAACAGTTCAAGGATGTTTGAAACAAGTTTCTGTCAAGATAAGGGCGAATGTAGAAGGAGTTAACTATTTAAAAGTATTAAATGCGATTCAAGATGCAGGTGCCCATTATATTCATGTAGATGCTATGAAACCAGGATATGACTGTGCTGATTACGATTTTATAGCTTGGGTGAAGAAAAATACAGATACATTTGTCATTGGAAATAACTCTGTTAAAGATCTTCTCTCTGCAAGAAAAATGTTATCATCCGGTGCAGACGGCATATCAATTGGCAGAGCAGCAATCAAAGGACATTTACCCTTCGATATGTCCATTATATAATAAGGGTGATGTTTTCAATCTTTTCAAGTAACTATGTACTTGAAAAAAAATGTTTCATGAAATTATATATTGTTTGAATCAAATAATTTAATAATAAATATTTCTCAAAATAATTAAACGTATTTCTTTGGCTTAAAAAATCCTAAATTCATGGAAAGGTGGTCGAATGTCATTTATAGAACTTAAAAATGTCACAAAATCTTTTAACGATGTTAAAATCTTGAAAAATTTAAATATGACCATAGACGAAGGAAAAGTTTTGGGTATCCTAGGAAGAAGTGGTTCTGGAAAATCTGTCCTCATAAACATGCTTCGTGGAATGAAAGAGTACAGACCCGATGATGGCCAAATTTTGTATACAATTGCAATTTGTCCGGAGTGTCTCAGGGTTGAACCTCCATCTGCAGCTGGAAAAATCTGTGGATGTGGGTGCGGATGTGAATTTGAACTAAAAACTATTGATTTCTGGAATAGTGAAAGGCAGATATTTGCTGCAATTAAGCGCAGAATTTCCATCATGCTTCAGAGGACCTTCGCACTTTATGAAGATGATACTGTCATAGATAACGTTTTAAAATCAATATCTGGTCACGATGAAGAAGAAAGTACTTATATGGCTATTGATCTGATTGAAATGGCTCAGATGGCCCATAGAATTACACATATTGCCCGAGATCTCAGTGGTGGAGAGAAACAGAGGGTTGTGCTTGCAAGACAAATAGCCAAGGAACCTATGATATTTTTGGCTGATGAACCAACAGGTACACTCGACCCAAAAACTGCTGAACTACTGCACCAAGCTTTGATTGAGGGAGTGAAAAATAAGGGTACTACCATGATCATCACCTCCCACTGGCCAGAAGTAATGAAAAAATTGTCAGATCATGTGATCTGGCTTGAAAAGGGAGAAATTATTGTTGAAGGAGATCCCGATACTGTTGTTAAAAAATTCATGGATCAGGTTCCACTACCAGAGAAAAAGGAAGTTTATCAAACTGGAGGACCCATAATTAAGATGGAAGGAGTGAAAAAACATTATTATTCCATTGAAAGGGGTGTTGTAAAGGCTGTTGATGGAATTGATCTGGAAGTTGGAGAGAGTGAAATATTTGGAATAGTTGGTTTAAGCGGAGCAGGAAAAACCACACTATCTAGAATATTGTATGGATTAACTGAACCTAGTAGCGGGAAGATTGAAGTTAAATTAGGAGAAAACTGGATCGATATGACACAGAAAGGTCCCTTTGGTAGAGGTCGTGTCATTCCTTACCTTGGAATTTTACACCAAGAGTACAGTTTATACCCCCACAGAAATGTACTTGGAAATTTAACTGAGGCCATAAGCCTCGAACTTCCAGCAGAATTCGCAAAAATGAAAGCTATTTATGTTTTAAAGGCTGTTGGTTTTGATGAAGAATATGCAGAAAGTTTACTTACTAAATATCCTGATGAACTTAGTGGGGGAGAACGTCATAGAGTAGCTTTAGCCCAGGTTTTGATAAAAGAACCGAACATAATTATTTTAGATGAACCTACAGGTACCATGGATCCCATAACAAGGGTCCAAGTTACAGATTCAATACAGAGGGCTAGGGACGAACTCAACCAGACATTCGTGATCATATCACATGATATGGATTTCGTCTTAGATGTTTGTGATAGAGCTGCACTCATGCGTGGTGGAAAAATTTTGAAAATAGGTGATCCAGCGGAAATTGTCGAAGATTTAACTCCTAAAGAAAAAGAAAAGATGCTTACGGAGGAATAAAATAATGGCATGGGAAGATTCACCATCACATGTATGCAGGGGAGGGGACAAACGAGCATTATCATTTTGCTGTCCACCAGTTAAACCCTGTCCAGTTATATACGCACTTGAAGATGCAGAACTGACTGCACAAAAATACGTGGAAATTAAAGAGAAATTTGCAGAAGAAACAAAACTTGGTCAAGGAGAAGGAACCTGTTTCGGATCACTTGTATGGTGTTGTAAACCGTCAAAACCATGCCCATTAAGGGACATGGTTATGAGAAGGATCGATATGAGTGTTGATGAATATATGGACCTTAAAAAACAGTTATCTGAACAATTAGTAGGACAACCAGAATCAAACACCAAGGAAAGTGTAGTGGCACTTGCTGAAACCTTCAACGTCTCAGAAGAAGAAGCATTTGAAGTATTAAAAGAATGTGATAATGACGTTAAAAAAGCAGCTAAACTGCTTAAAATGAAAAATTTGGAGTTATAGGATGGGTTGGACTCCTCTCTACCTCAACATGGCAGAAAAAAAAGTGTTGATTGTGGGCTCAGGAGAGGTTGGATCCAGAAGATGTGAAAGATTTTTGGATGCAGGCGCCAAAGTTGTTTTAATGGGAGATCATGTGAATGAAGAACTTATTCAACTTGGTGCCATAATAAAATCCATTGATGAACTTGATCACTGGATTGGCTGGGCAGATATTGTTGTTGCAGCGTCGGGAGATCATGAATTAAATAACAGGGTTGGAGAAATGTCCGGAGACAAACTAATTAACCGGGCAGATAATCCAAATGATGGTAATCTAATTGTACCATCATCTTTTTTCATAGGCGATGTACAAATATGTATATTTACTGGTGGGAAGAGCCCCCTCATGTCAAAGGAGTTAAGAAAAAAGATCCAAAAAGTAATAAAGCCCGAGGATATATACCAACTTGAACTACAATACTATGCTAGAAATATCCTAAAACAAAATATTGATGACCAAAAAATTCGAAGGGAATACCTATACAAAATTTTAGGCGATATAAAAATCAAAGAATTGCTAAACAAAGGCGATTTAGAGTCTGCCAAAAGATATGCAAACGGGATCATAGACACCATTAATTAATCTGATGCTTCCAAATGATGATCTGTAATCCTTAATAATATTAAATTAATTTCAAGGAGAGAAGAAAATTGATTCTAAATATCAGGGTTGATCATAAAACCTCAGCCATCAACCAGATGGAAAAATCAAGCGAACAACTCTAGATCGTGTTCAACGAGATCATTGCAAATTATGATGTACTAGAATATGTTGAGTTAAAAACTTGTAATCGGGCAGAAATATATTTAGTGTTAAATGAACACCTTGATAAACGTTTAATAGAAAATTTTGTTACTGATTTTGATGATGATGCCATTGAACATCTTTTGAGACTTTCTTCGGGTTTAGAATCCATGATCATTGGTGAAGATCAGATACTCGGCCAGATAAAGGACGCCAAAAATAGGAGTGTTAAAGATGGATGTTGTGGTCAAATGCTTGAAACCATCTTTACAAAAGCCGTGCATGTAGGGCAAGTAGTGCGTAAGAAGACCAAAATTAATGAAGGTTCATTATCCATCGGATCTGCTGCTGTTGAACTTGCAGAAAATGTTCATGGTGACCTTAAATGCAAGAAAGTTTTGGTTATTGGTGCAGGTAAAATGGGAACTCTGGTGGCCAAGGCACTGGTTGAAAAAAAATTGAAGGCCATAGTCGTTGCAAACAGAACACATGACAGAGCTGTTGAACTTGCCAGGGAACTCGGTGGATCAGCTATACATTTCGACAAACTCGATGAAGCAATTAAAGATGCTGATGTTGTTATAAGTGCAACAGGAGCACCTCACCCCATATTAACCCGTGATAAAATTGCAGAAGTAGTTCCAAACGAAAATCTTTCAAATATGGTGATGGTCGATATAGCAAATCCAAGGGATATCGAGGAAGAAGTTGCAGAACTTGGAGTTAAACTATTTAATATCGACGATTTAAGAAGTATAGCGCAGAGAAGTCGTGAAATGAGACAAGCTGAAGCCTCTGATGCCGAAGAGATCGTGGCAGAAGAGATGATCCTATTAAAACGATCCATTAAACAGCTTGAAGTTGAACCCATCATATCTAAAATCAGAATTTCTGCAGAGAACATCAGAAAGTTAGAAACTCAAAAGGCATTTAAGATGCTTGGAGATATGAATGGCAATGAAAAGGTTGTTGACAACCTTACCAGAGTCGTTGTGGAAAGAATTTTCAATGATGTTATCAGAAATATTAAAAAAACCGCAGAAGATGGGGTTGAATACACCATTAAA
>WASR01000118.1:11992-16281 GCA_009712615.1 Methanobacterium sp.
GGGGTTGAATCCACCATTAAAGCTGCTGAAACCCTTTTTAACAATAAAATCCTCGATGATAAATTTAAAAATTTTTGATTCAATTAATAAAGTAAAAATTAATTCTACATAGATGGATATTCTCAATAAATTTACTACTTTTAATTAAACTTTAACTGTTAATTATCGAGCAATCCCAGTACCCTTGATGTGAATATTAACAGGTATGGTGCTATCAACAGATCAGAGATTATTCCTATCATTAATGGTATGGTTCCATCCATGCTTGGTACAAGAGCCTCTCTTATTGTTGCAACCAGAATAATAATGGTGAAATATACAATTATCAGTCTTTTAAGTCCTACTTTTCGGATTTTATGATAAATTGCACGAATATCAAAACTCGATCTGAGATCAGTGTTATTATTGGCCCTGTGAAGCATGACAGCTGGAAACAAGGCGAATATACTCCCTGCGATACATGCTATAAGAAGGAATATACTACCCGATACAACAGTTACGTCCTCAATATCATAGGAAATAATGAAGTTTAAAAATAAAACCATGACCAGTACAACTGGAACAACGAAGTAAATAATGATCAGAGCCATTTCACTTAATCCATGAATGAACATTTCCTTAAAATTATTCAGTTCAGGCAAACTATTAGATCCTTTGATGGTTTCTTCTAGTATTCTAAACACATATCCTGCTTCAAAAATTGCAATTAAAATAACCACTGCAGATATTATGAGTTTAATTGTATCTGATAGATCTCCAAGGAATGCCAGTTCGTCACCAAGATCTGCAATAACCAGTACCATTCCCAATAAAAGTAAAATCTTGAGGTTCGAGGCAGAATATTTCAATGAATCGATTATTATATCCTTAATACTCATTCGCCCCATTATTAATCTCCCAATTATTAAAGCATTTCATTACTTATAAAATTGTCTGTAAACTTTTAAAAAAATGGAAAAAATAGGAATTAAAATTTAAATCACTAAGGAAATATAATTTAAGCAAACATTCCCTTAGGTTCATTTGATTTAATTTTATGTTGTTTTAAGGCATACTTACAGTGATCCCATGTCACTACCTCTTGGTCTTCAAAGATGGCCTTGTGGAGAGCAACCTTTAAAACCCTGTCCTTAATATCCCTGCCTGACATGCCCTTTGTACATTTAACAAGTTTTTCGATATTAAAATCTGTTTTAAGTGGCAACGTACCTATGTAAAGTTCTAGAATCGCTTTTCTTTCCTTCTCACCAGGAAGTGTGAATTCAATTTCTTCTTCAAATCTGCTTCTAATTGCAAAGTCAATCAAATGAGGATTGTTGGTAGCGCCTATAGTCACCACTCCCTTGTGCTGATCAATTCCATCCATCTCAGTAAGAAGGGCATTCACAACTTCGGAAACATCACCCCTTAACGACTGGAACTTTCGATCAAGCCCTATTGCGTCCATTTCATCTATGAAAATAACTGAAGGTGCATTTGCAGATGCCATTTCAAATAGTTCATGTATCTGTCTGGCTCCATCTCCAACATGTTCACCTATCAAACTCGTGGCCTTCACTAAATACAGTGGAACATTGAGTTCGTTTGAAAGGGATTTGGCAAGCATGGTTTTTCCTGTTCCAGGAGTTCCATGGAATAGAACATTTCGTGGTGCCCATTCTTTGAATTTTTCAGGTTCCTTAAGATACTTGGTGATAATTTTACATTTGGTTGTTGCCCTTTCTTGGCCTATAACATCCTCCATCTTGACATTAGATTCAACTTTCTTGATTTCTGCAGATTCTGGTACCTCCACCAAAAGTATGGATGTTTTAGCTGTGATCTTGGAGTTATCTGGGTGGGCTTTGACGATTTTAAATGCAAAATCAGGCAGGAGTTTCTGGTCAAATAGGAATGATCCTTCATAGACAACAGATCCCTCCCATTGTTCCTTTGCATATAATTCAAAAAGTTCTTTATCAAATATTTCAATCTTGGGATTTTCAACCAAGTTGCATAGGAAAGGATAACCAATTGATTGGAGTACAACCAATTTAGCATCTTTATTAGGTTCATTTATATTTTTTAATGATTTTTTGTCTGATACCAAAGGATCAGGAGTTATATTATTCAGTTTCACTAGGATACCTACCGTTAATTATGTTGATTATATAATTTTTTTTTGTTATTATAAAAATTTATAAATTTGATCAGTTTGAAGCCTCTAGAGTTCATGTTTAGATCAATTTTTCATCAGTTTGTTATGAACTTAATGTGTATTGCAAACGATAAAAAAGTTATCATAAAAAAAGTTGGTTTTGGAAATTATTTTTTTAATTAAAAAAAATATAGATCAAAATCATCCAGAATTTAATATATCATTCATCCTTATTTCACTAAGTCACTGTAGAGATCCTTCATCACTATTGCATCTTGATCAATTAGTGGACTCTCACATATAACTGTAACCTTCCATCCACATTCTATAATTTCTTCGATAAATGGTTTCACAGGTGGTCCATAATTATGATCACCCAGAATGTGATGTTTTCTCTCACCTGCCTCTGTGTACTCTATGTGGGTGAAATGGGAATGTAAACAATTTATTCCTAGTTCATTTTCAAGTTTTTCAAATATCTTTGCATAATCATCCCTAGAGACTATTTTCCCCCCATTTCTAGCATGAACATGGGCAAAATCCACTGTGGGTTGAAATTTATCGAATGATCTGCACAGTTCTATTATTTCATCCAAATTTCCAAGTTGTGATTTTTTACCAGTTGTTTCGGGTGCAAAACAAAAATTACTCACACCTAAAGAGTCCAACTCATCCAATATATCTGTTACCGCATTTTTACACCTACTTAATGCCTCATCTGGAGTGTAAGTGGTGTAGAATCCTGGATGAAAAACAATTCTATATGCTCCCATCCATTCAGCAGCCCTTGCAGACTGTACAAGTCGTTTGATTGATCTTTCTACAACGTCATCTTTGTTAGATGATAAATTAATGTAGTATGGAGCATGCATCGAAACCAGAACATCTTCTGATTTGGAACTGCTTTTAAGATCGTTTGCAGAGCTCTGAGATATTTTAACTCCATAGGTGGCCTGGTACTCGTAAGCATCCAAACCTTCAGATTTAATATAGGCACATGCATCTTTGGCATTGCCTGAAAAATTTATGGGACGACCTGCTGGTCCAAAACGTACTTTCATGATAAAATTTCCCGATATTTATAAAAAAAATAGTTATGTTTTACTCCACCCTTTTAACATAGTTGTAAGCGTTAACTGCTGCAACTGCACCTTCTCCACATGCTACAACTAACTGATTTACACCACCAGTAATGTCTCCGGCTGTGTAAACTCCAGGAATGTTGGTTTGTTGATCCCTGTCTGATACAATGTAATTCATTTCATCTATCTCAACACCCAGATCACTTGCTATTTGGCTATTTGGTACCTCTCCAACAGCTATAAAAATACCGTTAACATCCAATTCCTGTTCTTCTTTGGTTTTATTGTTATAAAGCACAACACCTTCCACAAACATGTTGCCCTTAATTTCCTTTAAAACTGTGTTCCAAAGGATAGGTATTCCTTCTTCCTTAAGTTTTTCCTGAAGGTACTTTTGAGCTCTAAGTTCATCCCTTCGGTGAATTAATTTAACATTCACCCCTATATCATTTAGATGAAGTGCATGTTCCGCTGCTGAGTTTCCACCACCCACAACAATGACATTTCTTCCCTTGAACAGCATACCATCGCATATTGAACAGTAAGAAATTCCACGCCCCACATATTCTTCTTCTCCTGCAACTCCAATTTTACGGTAGGTTGTTCCTGAGCAGAATATTAAGGATTTGGTTAAATACTCATTTTTAGAGCTTTCAACCTTGAATTTTCCATCAATTTTCTCAATTTTCTTTATTTCCTCGTTTTCTTTAATCTCAGTATATTTTTCTGCCTGTTCACCTATTTTCTTCAGGAGCTCCATACCCGGAATTGATTTGTAACCTGGGTAATTTAAAATAACAGGGGCCATATTTGCATTGCCGCCTCTAAGATTTTTTTCAATTACAGTAGATTTTAAACCTTCTCTACCCGCGTATATGCCTGCTGTTAAGCCTGCAGGGCCTGCACCTATTATGATGATATCGTATTCTTCCATAATACTCACCTGAAAATTTGAATTTCTGAATAATTTTTTTTTGAAGTCCTAATTCCTAACCACTGATTATACTTTGTATTTTATCTTTCAAAAATTTATTCACTAATTTTCCATCGGATTTTCCCTGTAATTTTGC
>WASR01000118.1:16291-22845 GCA_009712615.1 Methanobacterium sp.
CATAGATTTACCCATTAAAGGCCCCATAGCCCCCATTTTTCGTTCTTTGATCATTTCAATGTTTTCTTCTATCAGACCATCGATGATGGATTCTACATCAGATTCAGAAAGCATGACCAGATTTAGTTTAATGGCTATCTTCTCTGGAGAGCCCATATCATCACATATGGCAGTTAAAATTTCATTAACAGCATCTTTAGCTATTTTACCAGAACCCACAAGTGAAAATGTTTCCACCAGTATTTCGTTGTTGAGTTTGGAAATGTTTTTTCCATCCCTCTTCAACTCTTTAAGTGTGTAAGCTAATGCCGATCCTACTGTAGTTGGATCTAGATCTGTTTTAGTAATAATGTACTCAAAATCATCAGCCCTTTCCAATCGGACAAGTTGGTTTGCGATATCCTGGCTCAACCCATATTCCTTTATTATTCTGTTTTTCTTTTCATCAGGAAGTTCTGGTAAGCTTGCTTGAATTTTTTCGAGGTAATTCTTCTTTATAACAGTTGTCGGTATGTCTGTTTCTACATACATCCTGCTTGCTGTTGGTAAAGGCCTCAAATATTCGCTGTTAGCATCTTCTAAAACCTTTCTAGTTTCCTCTGGAACCTCGATTATGGCCGTATTTGCCCGTCTTTGAACTTCTTTTATGGCATTAGATGCTTTTTCTTCTTCATCTGCCACTAGGATAAATGCATCTTGGTCAGACAGTTCTAGATGATTTTCTAGGGATTTTACTTCTTCCATCGTGATTCCATAGGCTGGAAGTTCATCAGTATGGAAAAGACCTGAAACACCCATCTTCTTGGCGTAACCCGCCAGTTCTGTTCCAAAACGTCTTCCAGGTTGGATTTCTTTTTTAATTAAACCCTTAAATCCTATTTATTTGATTGCCAGGACTTGTCCTCCCTTCGATATTGCCGACGATATTATTTTTGATTCTGTTTTATCGAAGATTCTGCCGACATCATGGATGTTCTCATCAACTTTGGCGTTTCTTTCTTGTAGCTCATTTCTGATTTCAATAAGACCAATCTGTCTTTTAACCTCATTTTCAACCATTTTAGGCATGGTATCCAAGTCCTGAACACCCTTAATCTCTACCCTAGCACCTTCAGCAATAGAAATGTTCAAATCCTGTCTTATGGTTCCTAATCCCCGTTTAACCTTAGTACTCCTTAGAACCTGTCCTAATTGATATGCCACATCCCTAACCTGTTCTGGATGTTTCATTGATGGGTCTGTTGTTACTTCTAAAAGGGGTATTCCGAGCCTGTCAAGCCTGAAAATTATTTTACCCTTCTTTTCACCAATACGTCTGGCAGCATCCTCTTCTAAACAGAGATTTTCTATTACAACTTTCCCATGATCTGTTTCTATGTGTCCATCAGTTGCAATGAGCCCTGTTCTCTGAAATCCTCCGGTATTACTCCCATCTATTACCTGTTTTCTCATTGTGTGAAATTCATCCACAACATTCATGTTCAGTAATGAAGCTATGGTCAATGCTATTTCTAGAGCCTCTTTGTTTAATGGGTGTGGAGGTTCATCATCAGATTCGACAAGGCAGGTTTCATGATCGTAAGATTCGTAAATAAATTCAAGTTTTCTCCGAGATTCCTCAAAAGCAGCCCTGTCAATTTTTCCCAGTTCACTTTGTGTTGGTCTTAAGTATCTAAGCAATTTATAATCAGGTTTTTCAGCAATCAATTCACATTTACATGGACAAAATAATTTTTTTTCAGTGTTAAGTTGTTGATGAATCTCTAATCCCATTTTAAGACCTAATTCTTCGTAATTCATGATCACCCCTCCCCAGAAATTCAGTTCAAAAAGAATTTTTCAGATGATTTTTCTCCTAATTCTCCTGCTACATCGGTGTGTATAATTTTTTCCACTTCTTTAATGTTGTCTGTCTGTCCAAGGGCCCATACCAGTTTTACAAAGGCTGTTTCAGGGAGCATATCAAGGCCAGATATCACTCCTGCCGATAGAATTCTTCTTCCAGTACTGTACACATTCATGTTCACCAGCCCATACAAACACTGTGAAGTCATGAGCACAGGAATAGATTCATCTGCAGCCCTTTCAAGGGAAGGAATTAACCCTTCAGGACAGTGGCCCAAACCAGTACCCTCCAAAACCATTCCTCTGTACCCATTATCAATATGATAATCAATTAGTTCTGCCTGAATTCCAGGGTAACTTTTTATAAAAGCAACCTTTTCTTCTATTTCATCTTCTATTATCAAGGATTCAGTGCTTCGTTTGTTGTAAACCACATCTTTGTCAACTAGTTTGAGTTTTGATTTTTGTATTTTAGCAAGAGGCAGGGAGTTTATGCTTCTAAAAGTATCCCTTCGTGTTGTATGCATTTTTCTTACCTTTGTTCCCCTGTGAAGATAACAGTAGGAGTCATCTTCCTCAGCATGCATACAAAGACTAACCTCAGCTATATCAGATTTAGCAGCTACAACAGAGCTAATGAGATTCATAAACGCATCAGAAGATGGCCTGTCTGAACTCCTTTGAGCACCTGTTACAACCACCGGCACTGGTGTTTTCAGCATGAAGCTTAACGCTGCAGAAGTGTAATGCATTGTATCGGTACCGTGTGCAATTACAACACCATCAGCCCCGCTGTTAATTTCATCAGCAACTGACCTTGCGGTTTTAACCCAATACTCAGGTTTCATATTCTCGCTTAAAATGTTGAAAATGGCCTTTCCAGTTATGTTGGCATGTTCCAGTAATTCAGGATTGGCACGTATCAAATCGTCTGCAGTAAAAGCTGGATGAACTGCTCCAGTTTTATAATCAATCACAGAAGCCACTGTTCCTCCTGTTGATACTATTGAAATATCTGGTTTTTCAGCATCATTTTCTATGTTGAGTGGAGCCAGCTCTATCTTGGGTTTATCCCCACTTTCCACCAGTTCTGCTTTCGCATTATTAACATCTATTCCAACATTGTAACCACTGTTCAATTTGATTACAATGTGTTTTTCATCAGGATCTTCTGCCCTATCAAGAAGTATTCCAAAATAGGATGTTCCATTCTTTTCAACCTTTATTAAGTCTCCAATTGACAAACCTGATGAATCCAAAAACTCAGCCGACAAACCTTTATAAACCATTGATTTTCCCTCTATCAAAATTTAAATTAATATTTTTAGCTTAAACAAAAAAATTCTCAGAATTGAATATTATATTTATCTAGTGTTATATTTACTTAGAGTTGAATGTATCTATTTAGTTGTATATATAATAAAACTTTTAAGTTTCAAAAAAAAGTTGATGTATAATCGCTACCCTGAATCATAGTTTAACATCGATTCCAACTGGGCAGTGATCTGACCCCATCACATCTGGGAGGATGTAGGCTGCACTGACATTTTTCATGAATTCTCTGTTAACGAAGAAGTAATCCAACCTCCAACCAACATTTCTATCCCTTGCACGTGTACGGTAACTCCACCAAGTGTATTTCTCTGGTTCTTGATTAAATTCTCTGAAGGTGTCAACGTAACCATGATCCAATAATTTGTCTATCCATGCTCTTTCTTCTGGTAAGAAACCTGAAATTTTTGAGTTTTCCTTGGGATGTGCTAGATCAATTTCCTTATGTGCCGTGTTGACATCTCCACAAACAACGATGTTTTTTCCCTGATCCTTCAGTTCATCAGCATATTCAAGAAAAGTATCGTAAAATTCCATCTTATAATCTAATCTTTCTTGGGACATTTTTCCATTTGGGAAATATATGTTAAACAGTACAAAATCTCCATAATCCGTTATCAAGGTTCTTCCTTCGGTATCAAATTTTTCAACTCCAAATCCATACTTCACCCCTTCAGGCTTAATAGAAGTGTAGGTTGCAGTGCCGCTGTAGCCCCTTCTGGACGCTTCGGACACGTAAAGCTGATATCCATCCACTTCACGAATGTCTGGAGGAAATTGCTTTCTTACTGCCTTAGTTTCCTGAATGCATAAAATATCAGGTTTTTCGGTGCTAAACCAGTCCAAAAAACCTTTTTTATGTACAGCTCTTATTCCATTGACGTTCCATGATAATATTCTGATTTTATCCATTTTATTTCCCCTTATTTTGGATTTTTTCCGACTCTTTGACCTTTTTTGATATTGTTCATAGATTTATATCCAACTCTAAAGAAATTGGTGCAACTTCATTTGTAGCTCATGTTTATAAATTAAGGCAGTCTGGATAACCATTCTCAGATTATTTCTTAGTTTCCATGAGCTTTTTCAATTTTTCCATGTCCTGTTTCCTTGTAAACATTGGAGATTTATCTGTTTTGTAAACTGATAAACTTTCTTCGAATGTTTTCTTTTTCTCGTTGATATAGAAAATTCCCAATGGATACTTTTCTGTTTCTATGGCTCTTTTAAAGGCTTGTTCCCTATCGTATGGATCATGGGATTCATCTAGGTAGTAAGTGTTGTTTTTAAACCATTGAAAAGTGTTAAGCTTGTTGAATGTTACGCAAGGTTGGAATATATCTACCAGCGAGTAACCATTGTGTTCTATGGCTTTTTTAAGTATTTCTTTTGTTTCATTTATATCTCCACTGAATGCTCTTGCAACAAATGAAGCATTCAATGAAATTGCTGTTGCCAAAGGATTAAATGGTTCTTCAAAAACCCCGTCAACTTGTAGTGGTGTGTTGAAGTCTAGTTGACTTGTTGGAGATGCTTGTCCCTTGGTTAAACCATAAACCATGTTGTTATGCACTATGTTAACGATGTTTGGGTTTCTTCGTATGTTGTGTATGAAATGGTTGCCTCCCTCACCATAGGTACATCCATCCCCACTGACATTGAATACTAAAATTTCTGGATTTACTGCCCTAATTGCAGCTGAAACTGGTAATGATCTTCCATGCAACCCATTGAAAACATTTGATTTTATGTAATGAGGTAATTTTCCTGCCTGACCTATTCCAGACACCATAATAACTTCTTCAGGAGCTATTTCTAATTCTGCCAATGTTTCCTTGAGTGCTTTCAATATTGAAAAATTTCCACAACCTGGGCACCATGCAATATCAGCACCTTCGACATCGAACTGTGTAGATTCCATTATTAAGCCTCCAAAAACTCTTTTAAGTGCTTTTCTATTTCTTCAACAGAAAAGGGCATTCCATTGTACTTCAAAACTTTTTTATGTAAATCTTGCCCTGTTTTAAGTTTGATAAGATCCGCAAATTGTCCCTGGGCATTATTTTCAAAAATGATGGTTTTATCAGCCTTGCCCAAGTAGCTTGATACTGATTTATCCAATGGATACACTTGTTTGAAATATAAAAAGCTGATATTTTCTTGGTTTAAATTTTTTAGACCCTCAACAATGGGTCCATAGGTTGATCCCCATCCAATAATTAAATATTTGTAATCGGAACTTCCAATAAGCTCTGGAGCCAAAACATCTTTCTCTATTAAATCCAGTTTCTTAAGACGTTTTTCAACCATTTTGTCCCTAATATCAAGATTCTCAGTCAGATGTCCCTCTTCATCATGTTCATCTGAATCAACCACCACAATGCCATCACCATACCCAGGAATGCCTCTAGGTGATATTCCATTCTCAGTTAGCTGGTATCGTTTGTAATTTTTATCAGTTTTAATTAGATGAGGTTCTATTTCTGTTGTATCTATATCAATCAGAGGTATGTTGTAGTAAATATCTGCAAAGTACTGGTCAGATAGTATAAAAACTGGAATTTGATACTTATCAGCCAGATTGAATGCACTTTGTGAAATATAGAATGCATCTTCTAGATTTCCCGGAGTAAATATTATTCTTGGAAACTCACCAGGCCCTGAATAAAGTGCTAGGTTAAGATCTTCCTGAGAAGTTCTAGTTGGAAGTCCAACTGCAGGTCCGGGTCTTTGTGCAAGATAAATTACAACAGGAGTTTCTATCATTCCAGAAAGTCCAACAGCTTCTTCCATAAGAGCAAATCCGCTTCCAGATGTTGCAACAAGGGATCTAGCTCCCGCATATGATCCTCCAAGTGCCATATTTATAGCTGCGATTTCATCTTCTGCTTGCTCAAATATCATTTCAAATTCATCCGAATTTGATGCAATGAATGATTGTAAGGGTGTTGAAGGGGTCATTGGGTATGAAGACATGAATTTACACCCTCCTGCAATACATCCCATACCAACAGCTTCTGTTCCGTTTAGAAGAACTTCATCCCATACATTTTCATTGGTTTTTACGTTAATATTCAGCCTGTTTGAATTCAGGACACTCTTTCCAATATCATAACCCTTAATTCCGGCTAAAATGTCCTTATTTACTATTTTTTCTCCTTTATGTCCGAAAATATCCTGGATAGATTCATTGAATACTGTTTTTGGAACGTTTAAAATACATGCTATTACTCCTGCTGCTATCACGTTCGAAAATATTGCGCCACCCATCTCTTTAGCCATTTCAAAAAGTGGAATTGGCAGGATATTTTCAAATGAAGTTTATTCCAATTGTTTTTCATCCCCAATTATGATTGTGGAGTCGGATATCCTATTTT
>WASR01000135.1 GCA_009712615.1 Methanobacterium sp.
GTTCTATACAATTCAATTTTAAATTTGAGTAATTATTGGGGGTTTAAATTTGAGTATGAACCGATTATCTTTTTTCTTACTGTGGTAGATATGGTGGTTTAAGGAGGTTTAAGCGAAACAAGTCCATACACGAAGTTAAAATTAGTGTTAAAACCAAAAATAGTAAAGACAGATCGAAGATATACGATACTCTGAAAGTTTAATTAATATAGAAGGTGAAAATTATACCCCTGAATATTGAGTATCATAGAATTTTGTTAAATCTAGAAAAAAATCTAACTAGTGGAATGTACATAATTTAATAATAGGTGATGCAATGAATGCATTTGATTTTCTTACAAAGGATCGTATAAGACCTTCAGGTGAAGGTGTTACAATGATGTTAGACAAAGGAATGGGTCCTAACATAGTTGAAGACTTTTTAGAGATTTCTGGCAGCTACGTTGATCTTGCCAAGTTTGGATGGGGAACTTCAGCCGTACATGAAAGAGAACTCATCAAATACAAGATCGATACCTATATTTCCAACGATGTTGTGCCATACCCTGGAGGAACACTCTTTGAACAGGCCTACATAACCAATAAATTCAACGAATTTTTAATAGAAGCTCAGGAATTAGGATTTGGAGCCATTGAAATATCCGACGGCACGGTGGACATATCTGCCACAGAAAGATCGGACCTCATAGGAAGGGTTAAGGATGCAGGTTTCATGGTGCTGACTGAGGTTGGCAAGAAAGATCCAACCAAGGACCATCTTCTGAGTCCCGATGATCGTGTGAAACTCGTTGAACAGGATCTTGAATCTGGCGCAGATAAGGTTATTATTGAAGCCAGAGAAGGTGGAAAAGACCTGGGAATCTACAATGGCAAAGGTGAAGTTAAGGAAGATGATATGCAGATTTTAATAGATGCTCTTGATGTGAACAAATTGATCTGGGAAGCTCCACAAAAAAATCAGCAGACCTACATGATACTCAAATTTGGACCAAACGTAAACCTTGGGAACATAGCACCCGAAGAGATCACCGCACTTGAAACAATGAGGAGAGGTTTAAGGGGAGATACTTTGGGCAAGGTGAGTTTTTAATGATAGATAAGGTTACCGTTCTTGGTGGTTACAACAAACAGGGAGAAGAAGAACCTGTAAAAAAAGTTGTGATTAAAAAAGGAGAAATAGTGGGTGTGGTTGGTCCAACTGGCAGTGGTAAAAGCTCTTTAATCGGGGATATTGAACAGTTAGCCCAAAAAGACACATTTTCCAAGCGAAAAATTCTTGTGAATGATGAAGAACCCAGTTATGATGATAGAACCAATCCAAGAAAGAAAATGGTGGCCCAGTTATCTCAGAATATGAACTTCCTGGCGGACATGAGTGTGGGGGATTTCCTCAATCTTCATGCAAAATGCAGAGGGGCAAGCAGTAAATGTGCCGATGCAGTTATAAAACTTGCAAACACACTGACTGGAGAACCAATAAAAAAGGAACATGAGCTCACCATACTCAGTGGTGGACAGTCTAGAGCATTGATGGTGGCAGACGTTGCAATCATCAGTGATTCGCCAATAGTCCTAATTGACGAAATTGAAAATGCAGGTATAAGAAAACATGATGCCTTAAATGTGCTGTCTGGACATGGAAAAATAGTTATGGTGGTTACCCATGATCCAGTGCTTGCACTCATGACAGACCGGCGGATAGTAATGCGATCCGGTGGAATGGAAAAGGTGATCTCAACCACAGAATCTGAAAAAGCCATCTCAAAGAAACTGAGCAGAATAGATGATCTCCTACTGAATCTCAGGGACAAGGTAAGAAATGGTGACGTCATAGAGGACATCAATATGGATGGTGCGAACTTATGAGAATGATTATCGTTGCAGGAACACCAGGTTCAGGTAAAACTGCGGTGCTCATACATGCTCTTCGAAGCCTTAAAGAAAGGAATCTTAAATCTTCAGTTGTCAAGATTGACTGTCTTTACACCGATGATGGTAAGAAGTTTGAGAGCATTGGAATTCCAACCAAGGTGGGACTTTCCATGGACATGTGTCCAGATCACTTCGCAATCTACAACATCGAAGATATGATTGAATGGGCCCGAGAAAATGATTCAGAATGTTTAATAGTTGAAACTGCAGGATTATGCCATAGATGTGCTCCTTACACCCTAAATAGTTTGGGAGTTTGTGTCATAGACGCTACAAGCGGACCAAATACTCCACTTAAGGTGGGCCCGTTTTTAAGCACAGCAGATATTGCTGTGATTACCAAGGGAGACATGATATCCCAGGCAGAACGGGAAATTTTCAGGGAACGAGTTTTAGAAGTAAATCCTAAATGCAAGGTGATAGATGCAAATGGGC
Organism: Methanobacterium sp.; assembly: GCA_009712615.1. GTDB lineage: Archaea > Methanobacteriota > Methanobacteria > Methanobacteriales > Methanobacteriaceae > Methanobacterium_B. Next base: position 2,368 of record WASR01000135.1, read on the forward strand.
TATCAGGACAGGGCTGTATGGAACTTGCAGAAGAAATTTACAAATCAGAAGAAGTATCTCTGGAAGAAGAAAAATTAAGACATTCTGCACCACTAGCAGTTTGTACATTATGCGTCGGAGAAACCAAGGTCAACAAAAAACATCACAGGGGAATTCTCAGAAAAATTGATGGATTCCAGACCTACAAAGGTGAATGAAATAGTTTTTATGGTGAAAACACATGAGCTCAGTCGATTCAAATCAGAGATCCAAGGTCACAAAACTGCTACCTGGTTTTAACTGTGGAATATGTGGATACGCTCGCTGCGAAGAATTTGCACATTCCCTTCTCAAAAGAAAATCTGACCTTGGGAAGTGCAGATTTTTGTATCAGGAAATATTCAACGAGAACAGAAATGAACTTGAAGAATTGTTACGTCAGGAAAATATCATACCCACAGAAAAGAATCCTGTGGGTGTTCTTGATGGTTATGAAGCAGATTTTATCTTGAATCCACTTCCAAAGGAAGAATCATGCCGTGAGGTTCTCTATCCATTCACAAGAAAAACGCTTAAAAAGGATGATATCATCCGATACAGGCCTCTCGGCTGCCCAATAATACATTTTGCCAGAATATTGGATGAAGACAACGGTCTTATAACTGTGCATATGATAGGGCCTTGTCACAGAATGGATCCAGACAAAGAATTTGATTACATGGATATTGGGGTTTGTATGGTTGGAGGATTTGAAGGTGTGGTTGAAGGACCACTACCATCTGTTGGAGAGACAGTCAGATTTCTCCCGGGCCACTGCATGATGCAGAAGGTACATTCTGGAGTTGTTGTGCAGGTGGTTGGTAAAAGAGTCATCATAGAGGGCATAGACCTTAAAGTATGGGCCCCACCTGTAAAGGGTTCTTCAGATTAAAAGGATCTGCAGGTGACCTAACTACTTTTTTTAAAAATTATTGGAATGATAACAAAATGGAGTACAGAACAATCCCAGTTAACACGGGTTATATCAAACCCAATGAGTCCTATGACATAATCATTGACAATGCTGCAGCTTTGCTTGAAGATGGAGACTTTCTGGTCATTTCAGAAACACCAATATCAGTTTCACAGGGAAGGTTAGTTGATGAATCTAAATTTAAACCATCCATTCTTTCAATTCTTCTGGCAGATGTGTGGTCCAAATATTTATGGGGATACATATTGGGTCCAATATTTAGAATCAAACCCCGGACAATTAAAAACTTAAGAAAATTACCACCAGAGGCAAGAACACATAAAAAAGTTATTCTAGACTATTATGGAATTAAACATGCCCTTAAACCTGCTTCAGAGGCAGGCGTAGATCTTAGTAACGTACCAGGCTCAATGGTATCGTTACTTCCAGATGATCCCACCACTGTTTCAAAGGATATTTCATCGAAGATCAGGTTGAATCATGGGAAGGATGTAACTGTCATGATAATTGATACTGATGCCAGCTATCAAATATTCAACACCAAGTTCACTTCACTACCAATTGCAGTTGAGGGCATACGTTCGGACATGGGATTTTTCGGGTATTTACTAGGGAGATTTTCAACCCTAATTGGACCAACACCCCTTGGAATTTCAGAATCAATGGATCTAGAGCATATATTAAAAATAGCAGATGTTGCAGAAAATTTTCACAAGAGTAATGAAACTGATATAGAAACAGTTTATGATATGAGCAAGGCATTTGAAGGGGATGTTGCTGATGTAACTATTGAGATGCTTGATTCTGTAAAACATACTCCTGCTGTGATAGTTCGGGGGATTAAAAACCCGTGATTATCTCTATTTAACATGGAGTTGTCTGGCTTCAACAAATTATAAATACTAATGTATCTATATAATTTAGTACCAAAGTTAATAATCTTAAAACGAAACAATATTAGATTTTTCGCTAAGATTAATGATTTTTTAATGGTTTGAAAACTTTGGAATGGAAATTTTTGATATTTGTTACTAAACTACTTGAATTTGTGTTTGGCTACATATTAGGGTACTGTAAATTCATGATTTCATACTAAATTTGTTTAATAACGTTTGAAATCCTTATATCAAATTCCAAAGAACCAAGTAAAATGTGTGATAGGAGGGGCATTAATGCTTAAAGATCCAGCAGTTCAGGAAATTCTAATGGATATTACCAATGATGAACAGAGTAGTGTTTCAATCATTGAGTGTTTGTTAAATGGTAAAACAACAGATGAAGAAATTGCCGAAGAAACTGAAATTAGGTTGAATATTGTGAGAAAAGTGTTGTATAAATTATACGACGCAGGTATAGCAACTTACAAGCGAAGTAAAGACCCAGAAACCCAGTGGTATACTTACAGCTGGAAATTTGAGCAAGAGAAGGTTGCTGACATTGTAACTGAAAAGTTCGAAAAGTTCTCCCGAGAAATTGAAGAATCATTGGAGTACGAAGAAGGGAACATGTTCTTTTCGTGCAAGTTAAATGGACACCGTTATAAGTTTGATGAAGCATTAGAAAATAACTTTGAATGTCCAGAATGTGGCGGATCCCTGGAATATCAGGACAACTCCACGATAATTGTTGAATTAAAACAGATGATGGATAGAATTTCATAAACAAACAATTTTTTTTGCATTAACTATTTTTTTCTATTTTTATTAACTAGATTAACGAGGGAAATCTTTGGATATAAACAGATGCTTAAAGGCTTTAAACGATTATAATTGCCCTCCAAATGTTGTTGCTCATTCTAAGGCTGTTTCTAAAAAGGCTGTGGAAATTGCTGTAACTTATTCTGCAAAGGCTGATACAACTGTGGATATGGAACAGGTGAAGTATGGGGCATTGGTACATGATATTGGCAGATCAAAAACCCATTCCATCCAACATGCAGTTGTAGGTGCTGAAATACTGAGGGATCTTAACTTTCCAGAATGCTACATTAACATAACCCTAAGACATATAGGGGCAGGTATTCCCTGTGATGAAGCAGAAGAACTTGGCTTACCTAAAGAAAATTACATTCCCTCCACTATTGAAGAAAAGATTGTGGCGCAAGCCGACAATCTGATCAGTGGAACAGAAGAAGTAGATTTAACATTTGTTCTAAATAAATGGGAGGGAAAGTTTGGAAGGAACCACCCTGCAATTAATAGGATTAAAAAATTGCATGAAGACCTTTTACTGGACTGACTCATATTTTTTCTGCGGATTCCACCCTTGATTTTTCATGATCCATGTAACTATCCTGATATTCCACTTTATCAATTTGGCAGTCGGGTCCGAGTGTAATATTTTTGCCCCTGACAACCTTTGCATGGGTATTTTCAAGATAAATTTCATCACCTTCAATTGTATCCACTTCCAAGAAACCCTTGTTTGAATGTGGGGTTATCATATTTTTAAGACCTAAAAAACTGAATTTAGTTTCATTTTTTATTTTAATGTTGGTTCCACCTATTTCTGATACTTTACATGGCCAGTGCATGGTTAGTTCAAATAATTCTACGTTTAAAAGGCCATCAATTTTAAATCCTCCTTCAATTTTACAGATTTCAGCGTTTAAGTCACCTGTTGATTCTAAATTTCCTTGAAATGATGCTTCATCAGCGAAAATGTCTCCATTGAAAGTTGATTGACCAAAAACCTGTAGGTCAACTGCATTTATTTGACCTGCAAATTTGAATTGTCCCTTTACCATAACTGTTTCGGCAGTTAAGTCTCCTTTCATTTCCCCTGAACCGAAAACTTCGTATTTTTTACATTCAAGATCACCATTTATCTGGCCACTTCCCTTGATGATAACGTCTCTAAATTTTCCTCCACCCGAACTTCCCTGTCCATATATCTTTAAATCTGATGCACTTTCCATTGTTAAAACCTCCCTAAAACATTTTTATCTTCAATTCTTCGATTAATTCCGAAATATTCATAATTTCCATGATTTTTACACCTTCTTCAAAGTAAATTTCCTTGGAATCAGGTAACATGCAGCAGCTTGATACTCCCATTTTCCTGAAGAATATCAGTTCGCAATTTTTTCCCTTGAATTTTTGATATTTGTTATTGAATAGATGAAACACAAGTTTACCTTCAGAATGTCCTATTATTCCAGATTTGAACATTTTATCCAGTAAATAAAGGGAAATAATTTGTTCAAAGCTATACTCCTTTGTTTCACCGTAGTCTTCCCTACTGAATTCCAATGTAGCCTCTGAAACAATGTTACGATCAATGAGTTCCTTTTCTGATGCTGTTTTTTCGGTTAAATCTGGTGATAACATGTCTGCAAGGCTGTCTAATGAAATATCGCCCTTCATATTTTTTATTTTTTCAATTCTATCGATCACCTTGTATTTTGGGAAAAAAGTTTCCTTCCCAGAATAAGTGGAATTTTTTTTGAACCATTCTTCGGGTATTAATTTTTTCCGTTTCCAGCGATATAATTGTCCATATGAAATTCCAGTCATTTTTAACAGTTCTTTTTTAGATATCAACTCTTGGCTCAATTGATCACCTCAGGACCACATAGTGTAACATAACATTGTTTCATTATTGTTGGTTCATGTTATATAAAATTTGTGTGCATTTTCCTATTTTGAAACCCAATTAAAACCAGCCAAATGTTTTAAAAATATTTAACATGAGAACCAATAATGTTATAATCCAACACAGAAAAAAGCAATTTTCAACTGAAATCTGGATAACATTAATCATCTTTATCAGGTGAATCAATGGTTTTAAACAAGAAGATAATAATTTTCACAGGACCCTCACTACAGCCCAAAGAAGCAAATACAATTCTAAATGCAGATTATCGTCCTCCAGTAGCTAGGGGAGATATAATTCAGGCTTTAAGAGATGAACCAGATATCATTGGGATTATTGATGGGGTTTTTCATAAGGAACCTGCAGTTTCCCACAAGGAAATTCTCGAGGCACTGAAAAATGATGTAACAGTGGTTGGAGGAGCCAGTATGGGTGCATTAAGAGCTTCAGAACTGGATGACTTTGGTATGGTGGGAGTTGGTCAGGTTTACATGGACTACAAAACTGGTGTGATAGAATCTGATGATGATGTGGCAGTGGTTATAAATCCTGATACAATGGAACAGCTGTCTGAAGCTCTGATAAGCATGAACTACACATTCAAAGCAGCCCTTAAACAAGAGGTTCTTAACAAACAGGACTATGATCTTTTAATTGAAACTGCCAAATCGATATATTATCCAAAAAGGAGCTATTCTAAAGTATTTGCTGAGTCTGGACTCGAGAAATCCAAGGTAGAAGTGCTACAAAAATTTTTAGAAGAACATGCAATTGATGTTAAGAGGAAGGATGCTCTGGCAGTTCTGGATTATATAAAAAAAATAGCTATTTAAATTACCATTTACAATTAAAGTTAATTCTTAACAAAAATTTAGACGATTTCATAATAATAATTTTAGGAAGGTTCAGATGGAAGTTGAAACAAAACTGCAAAACCTAAAGGACTACTTAAAAGATAAGAAGATTTTAATAGCCTTTTCTGGAGGGGCAGACAGTTCTTTGGTTGCCAAAATAGCTTCAGAAGTATCAAAAGAGTTACTAGCTGTAACAGTTGATAATGGAATCTTGCCCCAAGATTTTTTTGCAAACTCAACCAAAATAGCCGGACAACTGGGAATAAAACACAGGGTTGTAGAAGAAAATTATCTTAATGATCCAGCATTTAGATCCAACCCCCCAAACAGGTGTTACATATGTAAAAATAAGATGTACACCAAACTAGTGGAAATTGCAGAGGATAATGACCTGGAAATTATGGACGGAACCAACATAACAGACCTGCTTGAAGACAGGCCCGGCATAATTGTGAACTACGATCTGGAGATTAAAAGTCCACTTGTGATGGCTGGATTCACGTCAGATGACGTTAAAGATGCATTAAACCAACTTAAAATAGAATATAATACATCAACAACATGCATGGCAACCAGAATATCAAAAAACTCTGAGATCACACCAAAGAAGATTAACAGATTGAAATATGCAGAGTCTCTGTTGAAGGGACTTTCGGGTTCAAGGGTGGTCAGGGTTAGAGATCAAGAGGACATGGCCATATTGGAAGTTGAAAGTATAGAGAAACTTCTGAATTTAGGTGTGTTAAATCATCTTGATTCTGAGTTGAAGGCAGTTGGATTTAAACGGGTAACTTTGGATATAAGTGGGCATGGTGATACAAAAAAGGAACTCGTAGTTTACAAGCCATGTAAAGACGAGGCTAACAAGATAATGTTCGAAACAGAACTTCCATACACCATAAACATCAAACAAACATGTGCTGAACTAGAAAAAATTGGCAGTGTGAAATGCTCTGTTGAAATGGGAATCGCCATGCTGGAGTCAGATGGAAGAAATGTGACAGTATTTAAAAATGGTAAGCTTGTTGCGAGGAAGGTTGCTGATCAAGAAGATGCAGAACAGCTTTTAATAGAAGTTTTACCCAAAATTCGAAGGAACATTTAGAAGTAGAATATACTTAAAAAGGGAATCAAAAATTTAAATTTAGAATTTTTTTATTGAAAATGGGGATGTTTGATGTATTAGATCTCTTTATGAACGTCTTGTGAGAACTTCCTTCTGAAACTTGTTAACTTCTTGAAAAAGCTTCTGGAATCTGATCCTCCAATGGTTATAAATCTTCCACCTATATCCACATCCATATCATCTGCCTTGATGTTTGTAATTTCAACAACTATTTCAGAAGCATCCTTTAATTCATCATCTGCAGAGTAAGTGTAATCGATGGTCATGACATCGTGGGGATAAACCTCGTTTAAAGCCCTTTTTATGGTGAGTTCCATGACATTGAAGAAAGTTTCAAGTTCAGGGGCTTGTTCCCACCATAGGTTGGCCATGATCAATCTGAGGTTGATGTCTTGAATGGATACATCACCCCTTTTCTTGGCAATTATTTTAATTGTTTCGGGGTTGGATTTGATTTTAATTATGGGTGTTTCTGACATTTTAATCGTTTATGGCTTTTATTAAATCTACGGCTCTTACTAATCCAACAAGGTCTCCTTCAACATCAATAACTGGGATCTGTTCGATGTTTCTTTGCCTCATTTTATTCGCACATTCTTGTACTGGGGTTTTAGTTGTCACTATGACCAGATCTGTGTTTTCAACATCTTTGACCTTTTTATCAGAGAATTTAAGATGATTCTTTATGACGTAAAGGACACTCTTACTGTCCCAAGACCATTTATCACCTTCAGTACCTACAGAAGTGTTATGCACAGTTCTCTCTGAAACAACTTCACTTTCTGCAATGAAATCAGTTTCAGTAAGTATTCCTGTGAGTTTTCCGTCGTTGTTCAATCCAAGAAGTACTTTTAGTCTGTAGTATCTCATTATTTCAAAGGCAACATTTAAAGGAGTACCCTCCCAGCTGGTTGGGATGTTTTGTATCATGTAATCTTCGGCAGGCTCCTGAATTTCCATCTTCCAGAGGGCCTTATTAACAAGATCTGAAGCTGTTACAAGTCCTACTAATCTTCCTTCCTCAACTATGGGTATTCTTCTGATGTTGTTGTTGATCATTTTCTCTGCAACTGTTTTAACACTATCATCTGGTGATGCAGTAATGATGTCTCGAGTCATTATCAGTGCTATCTGTTCTTCATCAGGATTTTCAACAAGATCTGTTCTTGTTAGTACGCCTACCAATTGATCAGTTCCATTTTTTACTACAGGCAATCCAGATACTTTCTTTTTTCTCATGATTTCCAGGGCGTTTGCACGATTTCCAGGCACATGAACAGAGATTATATCCTTTGCCATTATTTCTTTTACAAGCATTTTATACACCAGCCATAAATAAAATTAAATAAAAAAAATCAACTAAACTCAAAAAATCTTTCTCTTATTTTTTTAATGCACGGCTAAAACAGGACACTTAGCTGATCTTACAACTTTTTCTGTGACACTTCCAAGCAGGAATCTGTCCAAACCATGTTTTCCTGAAGTTCCAATTACTACCAGATCAACATCCTCTTTTTCAATTGTTTTTAGGATGACATCTGCAGGTGAACCTTCCTTTGTCTTGAGGGTTACTTTCAATTCCCCTTCCTCAACAGATTCTTTACTCGCCATTTCAAATATGTGTTCCAATGCCTGCTTTCCTTCTTCCTTGAGCATCTCCTTAATTCTGACTATAAGATCCTCAGCAGGTAATCCAACGAGTGATGAGGTTTCTATAACATTTAATGCAATTATTTCGGCTCCACTGGCGTTAGCGATCCATATTGCGTGTTCTGCAGCTTTATTAGCAAATTCTGAACCATCTGTTGGTAAAAGTATTTTTTTGTACATTCGGTTCACCTCTCCATGATTTTTTTAGAGTAATAAACTACCGTATCTCCAAATCATAATCAATTCTATTGGTATTTGGTCTTCATACAATATAAATATTCGATTGACTGGTTTTGTAAAAAACCATTTTATTAATAATTATATCAAATATATTATTAATATTCTGGGTTTTTAATAGATACAAACATCGAAAAAAATTAAAAATTAAAGTCCTAAAACAGTTTTTCCATTCATATATGGGATTAAAACTTCTGGAACTTTAATTGTACCATCTTCCTGTTGATAGTTCTCCAGAATGCAACAAATAGTTCTTTCTGTTGCAATAGCAGTACTGTTAAGGGTATGACACATTTTCAATGAATCTGAATCGCCATGAATGCCGTAACGTGCATTCAACTTACGGGCTTGATAATCTCCACAGTTGGTACAAGATACCAGTTCTCTGTAGGTTGAAGATCCTGGGAACCATGCTTCAAGATCATATTTTTTGGCAGCATTGTCATTCAACTCACCCGAAACAATGGATACAATTCTGTATGGAAGTTCGAGTTTCTGATAGATCAACTCTGCATTTTCAAGCAGTTCCTGATGCAGATCCCTTGAAGATTCAGCATCGCAGAATATGAACTGTTCAATTTTTTCAAACTGATGAACCCTGAAAATTCCAAGCGTATCCCTACCATGGGATCCTGCTTCTCTCCTAAAACAGGTAGATAAACCGCAATATTTACGTGGTAACGTTCTTTCGTCTATTATTTCACCGCGGTGTAGGGCTGCTAGGGTTTGTTCAGAAGTTGCTATCATGAATAGATCTTCCCCTTCGATCTTGTAGAGTGTTTCTTCAAAATCTGCGAGTTCTGCAGTTTCCTTGATAACATCGTGTTTAATGAAGAATGGAGTTTGAAATAGTTCATAGCCCTTCTCAGATAGGGTGTCCATTGCAAATTTTAGGAGGGCCATGTTGAGGTAAACAATGTCTTCCTTCAAATAATAAAATCTGGATCCTGAAACTTCTGCCGCACGTTTAAATTCTGCACCATCAATGGATTCAATCAAATCCACATGATTTGCGGGTTTAAATGAGAAAGAAGGTATATTTCCAAATTCAGATATGATCAGATTATCTTCTTCTGTTTCAGATACTGGAACATCCGAATCTAAAACGTTTCCAACTTTGTATCTGAACTCATCCCTGGCTTCTATGTACTCTGAAATTTTAGGTTCCAGCTCATTAATTTCCGTTGAAATTTCTTTGGCTCGATTCTGGAGAGCTTTAAGCTCATCTTTTCCCTGTTTTCTTGCTTCGTTGAATGATTTAGATAACTTGTTTCGCTCTGCACGAAGTTCGTTGAGCTTTTTTAAACCATTTCTCCATTTGAGATCGAATTCAATTACTTTTTCAACATTTTAAGTAGTTCTGAAACGTTTTTTTTCTGATTCAAGAATTAAATCAGGATTTTCCCTGAAAAGTTTAATATCTAACATGGTATCATCGTGTCTTAATTGATTGTAAAGATTTTCTTAAATTGAAATTAGAATTATATTTACTATTAAGTTTATCAAATTATTTAATGGTTTAAAGGCCAGAATTGTTGGGAAGAACTACCGACCAATTGGTTCAAGCACCAAATACTACTGAACCATCCTTGATCAACGTGTTAATACCGTTAGATCCGGTTCTGTTTATGATTGAGAGGATGGGATCTCCCGACACGCCTTTAATAAGCATTATATCGGCTATTTTGCCCTCTTCTATAACTCATGTTTCGATTCCAAGAGCGTTTGCAGGGTTAACTGTTGCCATCTTAAAAATTTCAAGTGGATCGATGTGGGTTTTGTAAAAGCCCCTTGTAACCTTCAATGAATATTGCATCTCAGAAAACATATTGGGGGAGTTGAACATCATGTTGTCAGTGCCAAGGGCCACATTTAAACCATGGTCAAGCATGGCTTTTATAGGAGGAATTCCAACTGAAAGGGCACCATTGGATCTTGGACATGAAACAACTGTGGCATTAGACATTCCAACAGTTTCAAGGTCGTTGTCCATGGGTTCGGTCATGTGGATTAGGAGTTTGAAACCAGCATCAACAGCCCTTTGAATTTCAGTTTTACCGTGAATATTGAGTGATTCACTCTGTAACTTAAAATACTCTGCTACGTGTATGGCTGAAATCTTGCCAATTTCATCACAGGTTTCCACAATCAGCTCGGCAACTTCATCTTTAATTTCACCAAAACCACTTAAACCAATACCGTCGCAGTGATTTAAGATTTCCGTGGCTGCCTCTTTAATTTCATTTAGATCTTTTGATTCCTGAAATGCTGCATGTCTTCCAAGGACAATTTTTCGTATTGGAATATTTTTAGATGCATTTTCCAGGATTTCAATTCCTTCAACACCACCCTCGCGAAAATCAACGAAGGTAGTTGTGCCTGTTTGAAGCATTTCTTTCATGGAGTTTCTCATGGAGTTTCTCATCTCTTCAGAAGAAGTTTCACCCAGTATGCGGTGTTTAATTCCATCTGGTGGTTTCACAATCTTTTCAATGGGTTCTCCATCACCAACATCCTTGGCAACAGAATCTCCAATATGGACATGTGAATTTATTAGGGCTGGAGCAGCAACACAATTTTGTCCATCAATCACCCTTCCCTTTGTACCTCTGGGAGTTAACTCAACAATTTCATTGTCCTGAATTATGATGTTCAATTTTTGAACTTCCATGGCCTCTCGGCAGAGGACCTTGGCATTTTTAATGGTGATCATCAGAATAAATTATTTTTATTGTAGTATTTGAGTGTTGGCAAAAATTAGTTGAAAAATTTTGAAATATCTTGAATTAAGTACGTATAAAAAGAAAATTTGATGAAAAAAGGGAAGGATTTAAATGGAATGGTACTCATTAAGAGATTTAATACCAATCTCTCCTTCTTTCACATGTTCAATTGCTGTTAACACTGCTCGTGCACCTGCAAGTGTTGTAACATATGGTATTCCCATTTCAATTGCCATTCTTCGAATGTAATATCCATCATCAGCGGATTGTTTTCCTGAAGGTGTGTTGACTATGAGATCTATTTCTCCATTTACAACGGCATCCCTTATGTTTGGTGATCCCTGACTGACCTTACGTATGGTGTCGATATTCACATATTCCTCCACTGCTTGAGCTGTTCCCCTTGTTGCAACCAATTCAAATCCAAGATTCTCTGCCTTTTCAACAATGTCTTGAATGCTGTTTTTATCTGAGTCCCTTACACTTATGAACAGTTTGCCCTTTTTAGGAAGTTCCATACCTGCGGAGAGTTGGGCTTTGTAGTAGGATACACCGAAATTTTCATCTATACCCATACTTTCCCCTGTTGATTTCATTTCTGGACCGAGTACAGAGTCTGCTGCAGGCAGTTTTATGAATGGGAATATGGATTCCTTAACAGACACGTGGTTTACCACAATTTCATCCTGAAGTCCAAGGTCTTTGAGTTTATATCCCACCATTAACATGGCTGCAATTTTGGCCAATGGAACTCCTACTGCTTTACTTACAAATGGAACAGTTCTGCTGGCTCTTGGGTTGGCTTCGAGAATGTAAACCTTCTCATCTTTCACAGCGTACTGGATGTTCATGAGCCCCACAACTTCCAGTTCAAGGGCCAATCTGACAGTATACTCCTTCAAAGTATCTAAAACTTCTTTAGATATACTTTGTGGAGGTATTACACAAGCAGAATCTCCTGAATGTACTCCTGCTTCTTCAATATGTTCCATTATTCCACCAATGAACACGTCTTCTCCATCTGAAAGGGCGTCCACATCTATTTCTATGGCATCTTCTAGGAACTTATCAACTAAAATAGGATGCTCCGGTGATATTTTCACTGCTTCCTTCATGTACCTTTTAAGTTCCTGGGCATCGTAGACAATTTCCATGGCCCTTCCACCTAGAACATAGGATGGCCTTACAAGCACGGGGTATCCAATTTTCTCTGCAACCAATTTGGCATCTTCAAAGGAATATGCAATTCCATAGTCTGCCTGTGGAATTTCAAGAAGATTCAATACTTCGGTGAAACGTTCACGATCCTCTACCCTGTCAATACTTTCGTGTGCAGTTCCAAGTATTTGAATACCTTCCTCTGCAAGGGGTACTGCAAGATTTATGGATGTTTGCCCTCCAAATTGTACCACAACTCCGTCAGGTTTTTCCTTGTCCATGATGCTCATGACATCTTCGAGTGTTAAAGGTTCGAAGTAAAGCTTGTTGGATATATCATAATCAGTACTGACTGTTTCTGGGTTGTTATTTATAATAATGGTCTCTATTCCTTCATCTTTAAGAGCCAATGATGCATGAACACAGCAGTAATCAAATTCAATACCCTGTCCAATTCTGATTGGACCTGCACCAATAATAACAACCTTTTTCTTATCATGTGATACAGTTACTTCGTCTTCACCTTCGTAGGTACCGTAGTAATATGGTGTTTTAGCTTCAAATTCTGCAGCACATGTATCAACCATTTTATAGGTTGGAACAATTCCCTTTTCCCTTCTCAAATCTCTTATAGTTTTTTCAGGGATCGATGTTATGTCCGACAAAATTTTATCAGAGAATCCCATTTTCTTGGACTTGTATAGAACTTCGTAGTCAAGCACTTCTTCGGGGCTTAAACTCCTTAGATAGTTTTCATGGTCAATAATGCTCTGAATTTTGTATAAAAAGAATCTGTCAACCTTAGTAATTTCATATATTTCATCGATGTCCCGGCCGTCCTTGAGTGCCGTGTAAAGATGGAACAACCTCTCATCTGTGGGATACTGTAAAAGTTCATCTGTGTATGGAACATCTTCAAATCCAAATTTACCAATATCAAGGGATCTTATGGCCTTATGAAGTGATTCTTCAATGGTTCTTCCAATGGACATAACTTCCCCTGTAGACTGCATCTGCACACCAATTTCTCTTTTAATGGCCTTAAACTTATCAAATGGCCATCTTGGAATTTTGGCAACAACGTAGTCTAGGGATGGTTCAAATGAGGCCGGTGTTTCCTTGGTAATGTCGTTTTGAATTTCATCAAGCGTCATTCCAACAGCGATTTTTGAAGATATTTTGGCAATAGGATAACCCGTGGCCTTAGATTCGAGAGCACTACTTCGACTAACCCTTGGATTAACTTCTATAACTTTGTAAGCTCCAGTTTCTGCATTGAATGCAAACTGGATGTTACATCCTCCCTGAATCTGCAGGGCCCTTATGATCTTTATGGATGCATTTCTGAGCCTCTGGTTGTCAACATCTGACAGTGTTTGGGACGGTGCAACAACCACACTTTCTCCTGTATGAATTCCCATTGGGTCGAGATTTTCCATGTTACACACGATGATGCATGTATCGTTTTTGTCCCTCACAACCTCATACTCATATTCTTTCCATCCAATTACAGACTCGTCAATGAGAACCTGGTTTATGAAACTCATATCCAGACCCCTTGTGGCAATATCCACCAGTTCCTTTTGATTATGGGCTACTCCACCCCCAGTACCTCCAAGTGTGAAGGCAGGTCTTACAATCACAGGATACCCAATTTCATTAACAGCATCTATTGCTTCATCCAATGTTGTAACGGCTCTACAGTGAGGTATTGGTTCATTCAATTCTAGCATGAATTTACCAAAGAGTTCCCTGTCCTCAACATTTCTAATGGTCTGAACAGAGGATCCTATTACTTTAACATCCTTGAGGGCATCTATTTTTTCCAGCCCTGTTGCAATGTTCAGCCCGGTTTGACCACCCATGGTGGGTAATATGGCGTCTGGTTTTTCTTTTTCTATGATTTTGGCAACTATTTCAGGTGTCAATGGTTCTACATAGACAGTATCCGCCATATCAACATCTGTTTGTATGGTTGCGGGGTTACTGTTTACAAGAACTGTTTCAATACCTTCATCCATAAGAGATTTGCATGCTTGAGAACCTGAATAGTCAAATTCAGCAGCCTGACCTATTTGGATGGGTCCTGAACCAATGATGAGAACTTTTTTTATTTCTTTGTCCCTTGGCATTTACAATCCTACCTTTAATTCATAATGATCTAAATTCATCCATCTATTTTCAGTTAATAATTTTATTAGATTCATCTAAAATTGTATTTCTCATTACTTATTATATTGCTGTTCTAGGATTTCTTCATGGTTTTAAGGAACCTGTCGAAGTAATTATCAGAATCATGCGGACCTGGACCTGCTTCTGGATGGTACTGCACACTGACTATTGGCAGTTCTTCATGCTCCAATCCTTCAGGTGTCTGGTCGTTAAGATTTATTTGGGTAATATTAATTGGAATATCTTTGCATGAACTTGGGTCTATGGTAAATCCATGATTTTGTGAGGTTATGGATACTTTTCCAGTTTTAAGATCCTTCACTGGCTGGTTGATTCCCCTGTGTCCAAATTTCATTTTATTAATCTTTGCCCCGAAGGCCAGGGATATTATCTGTTGACCTAGACATATTCCAAATATTGGGAGTTTAGTTGACAGATCAAGCACTGTTTCAGCTGCTTCAGTGACTCGTGTTGGATTACCAGGGCCACTGGAAACAAGCACGGCTTCAGGATCGTAGTCCATGATCTCTTTATAGTTTGTTTTGTAGGGAACTACAACAACACCAATGTCTCGTTTTAACAAAGCATTTATACTGTTCTGCTTTATTCCACAGTCAAGAATCACAGCCCTGTGCTTATTATCTTCCCCTATTATAGTGGGTTCTTTTACAGATACCTTATCAACCAGATCAATATCCTGAATTCCTGTCTGTTCCTTAGCGAGCCTTAAAAGTTCATCATCTTCAATTTCTTCGGTTGAAATTGCTCCTTTCATCGCTCCATGTTCTCTGATCTTGAGAGTCAGAGATCGGGTGTCTATTCCACTGATTCCCGGAACTTTAAATTCTTCTAAAAAGTCGTTTAAATTTTCTTGTGAGAGTCTGTGGGATGGGTGGCTGTTCTGTTCTCTTACAATAAATCCTTCTGCCTTAATCCCTTCTGATTGGAACCATTCTCTTGATATTCCATAATTTCCCTGTAAAGGATAGGTTGACATGAGTATCTGGCCTTTGTAAGATGGATCTGTGAGTGACTCGACATATCCGGTCATCCCCGTAGCAAAAACCACCTCACCAGTTTTTATGGTTTCAAAACCGAACCCCTCTCCTTTAAGTATTGTACCATCTTCTAAAGCTAATTTAGCCTCTTTTAGCATTTCATCACCGGTTAAACTGTTAAATTAAAAATATTTAATCTTCAATGTAAAAACATATTCCATCATCATAGTTTTGTACACTATGTTTAATTAGATTTTTTATTATGAGTATAGTATCTCATGGCTTAGTTAATAAAATATTATTTCATTGCAGTAAAAAGATTTTTTATGATCTAGAACTCAACACAAAATTTTATCATTCCATGGGTTTGGTCATTATAACAGCGTCTTCTAGATCTTCGTAGTAATCTTCAACAATCTTATATTCTTTGAATCCAATTTTAGAATAGAATTTTCTGGCACCTCTGTTCCATACCCTCACCTCGAGTTTCAGTATAGTCACACTGAATTTTTTGAAGGATTCTATGCTTGCCTCCACGAGTTTGGTACCCACCTCAAGTCTTCTGAAATTTTTATCCACTGCAATTGATATGATATGACCCTCATCTTCATATTTGATCCAAAATATAATATATCCAACAATCCTATTATTTTCCTGGGCAACTAAGAATCCAGCACCTAAATTGTAAATATCAATGAGAATGTTAGGAGGGTAGGGATCATTGAAGGATGCCTTCTCAATTTCAAGGACTCTTTTTATGTCCTGACGTTTAAATTCTCTTATTATCATAAATTTCTCCAATAAAAGTGATAAAAATGTGGAAAGATTTTTCAGAATACATCATTACAAATTACAAAGATGCCGCAAAGATTGTTGAGGTCGGTATTGGAAATTTCCCAAGGGTTGCCCTCACACTGCAAGAACATCTTAACATGGATATCATCATGACAGATATTAAACCTTACCATACAATGGTGACAGTAGATGATATCAACGATCCAGACTTGGAAATTTACAGGGGGGCTTCGCTCATATACTCAATACGGCCTCCAGAAGAACTTCAAAATAGTATAAAAACAGTAGCTGATATTGTGGGTGCGGATGTTATCTTAAAACCCTTTTTAACAGAATCTTTTTCGAACGATAAAAAATTTAAACTCATAAATTACAAAAAAGCAATATTTTACAAGAAGTGTAATAATGAAATGGCAGACTAAAACAACGGAAGAAACCTTAGATATTGTAAAATCAGATTACAATGGGTTAAAATCCGATGAAATACCTGAGAGAATGGCTAAATATGGGAAGAATGAACTTGTTGAGGAAGAAAAGGCAGGTCCCATAACCAAATTTATCAATCAATTCAAGGACTTTCTTATCATACTGCTTATTGTGGCGGCCGTAGCAGCTGCATTCATAGGAGACATAACTGACGCAGCGGTTATTCTTTTAGTAGTTGTGTTAAATGCAGTAATAGGATTTGTACAGGAAAACAGGGCCGAAGATGCCATGGCACAGCTGAAGAGCATGACATCTGTTGCTGCAGTGGTGGTTAGAGATGGTGAAGTTCAGAGTGTAGATGCCAACGAGCTAACTGTGGGTGATGTTGTGATCATTGAAGAGGGTGACAGCATACCTGCAGACATCAGGCTTTTAAAAGCCTATGATTTGATGGTGGATGAATCTGCACTTACAGGTGAATCAAAACCATCCAACAAAGTTGATAGCACAGTTTCAGAAGATGAAACTTCGAATCTGGCCTTCATGGACACCTATGTATCCAAGGGAAGGGGAAGGGGTGTTGTTGTTGAGGTTGGAATGAACACAGCCATTGGAAAAATTGCAGAAATGATCCAGGTTCAGGATGAGAAAACACCTCTCCAAGACAGGATACACGGGCTTGGAAAATTAATGGGACTCATTGCACTCATAGTATGTACCGGAATATTTGCACTCCAATTCTTCAAAGGAGTGCCAATAGTTGAAAATTTCATGACAGCAGTTTCATTGGCAGTTGCAGCAGTTCCAGAAGGATTACCTGCAATACTAACGTTAACACTCGCACTTGGAATGCAGAGAATGGCCCGAAAAAATGCCGTTGTCCGCAAACTCCTCGCAGTGGAAACTCTGGGATCATGTACCACTATATGTACAGATAAAACAGGAACTCTAACCAAAAACAAGATGACTGTTCGTGAAACCAGTATAAAATCGTCTGAAATGGCATTAACTGTGTCTGCCCTCTGTAACAATTCCCATATTTCCGAGGGAAAGGTCATCGGTGATCCAACAGATGGGGCTATACTGCTGTATGCAGAGGAAAATGGATACAATAGGGAAGAACTTGAAAAAGCACATGAACGTCTATATGAACTGCCACTGGACAGTGAAAGAAAAAGAATGACCACTGTCAACAATTTCCAAAATAAGAGATACGTGCTTGTTAAGGGAGCTCCTGAGATCATCTTGGAAAAATCAAATTACTTGGAAGAAAATGGAGAAATTCAAAAACTAACTCCTGAACATGAGTCACAAGTCATGGTTGAACTTAAAACCATGACATCCAAGGCACTCAGGGTTATAGCATTAGCCTACAGGATCATGGATGATTCAGAGGATTTAGAAGGCAACAATTCACTGGAAGAGGATCTGATCTACGTTGGAATGGTGGGAATGATGGATCCTCCCAGAAAAGAAGCCAAGATCGCAGTTGAGCAGTGTGAAAAGGCCGGGATAAATGTGGTCATGATCACTGGTGACAACAAAGATACTGCAGCTGCAATTGCTTCAGAACTTGGAATTCTTAAGGATGGAAAAGTTTTAACCGGCCCTGAACTTGAAAAAATTAGTGATGATGAATTCAGGGAGCTTGTCAACAAGGTAAATGTGTATGCGAGGGTATTTCCAGAACAGAAGGTAAGAATCGTTGAGGCTCTCAAATCCAGAGGACAAGTAGTGGCCATGACTGGAGATGGTGTGAATGATGCTCCTGCCCTGAAAAGAGCAGCTATTGGTGTGGCCATGGGTTCCGGAACAGATGTTGCAAAAGAGTCTAGTGATATGTTGCTTCAAGATGATAACTTTGCAACCATAGTGGATGCTGTGGAAGAGGGACGTACCATATTTGACAACATAAAAAGATTTGTTAAATTTCAACTTTCAACCAACATCGGGGCCATACTCACCATAACCTCTGCCTCATTAATGAATCTGCCAATACCGTTCAATCCAATCCAGATTTTATGGATAAACATAATAATGGATGGTCCTCCAGCCCAGTCACTGGGTGTTGAACCATCCGAGCCTGATGTCATGGAAAGACCACCAACAACAGGCAACATCATATCCCGAAGGAACCTCATTAGAATTGCCATTGCAGGAGTGGTGATGAGCATTGGAACCCTTCTCCTGTACATCTACAAACTCGACAGCGGTGCAACAACCATAGAAGCCACAACAGTTGCATTCACGGTGTTTGTCATGTATCAGATTTTCAATGTATTCAACTGCAAGGCCAAGGGCAAACTCCCAAACAAAACACTACTCCTAGCAGTTGCAGCATCATTCCTGTTACAGGTTTGTGTGATATATGTTCCTTTCCTACAGCACATATTCAGAACAACTGCCATCACTGCCCTGGATTGGCTCATGATAGTTGTGGTAGCATTCACAATATTCATTTCAGAATTCATCAGTGAAAGGGTGATAAAATGAATGTTATGGTGATGTCAGGTACATCAGATGCAGTCAAGATAATAAGCTATCTTGATGCCATGGATGATACTGTGATCACCGCCACCACAACAACCAGTTATGGTGCGAAACTTGCATCTGATGCAGGTGCCAATGAAGTAAATGTGGGTGGACTGGGAGTCGAAGCCATGCTTGAAATCATCCAAGAAAAAAATATAGATCTACTCTTGGATGCCACACACCCGTTTGCATCCCAAGCAACAGAAACTGCATTAGAAGCAGCAAACAGTGCAGAAATAGAGTACCTCAGATTTGAAAGACCAGCAATTCCATATCAGACAATCAAAAAACTCCATGTGGTGAATGATTTTAGGGAAGCTTCCAAAACCGCATCAGAACTAATTTCTAAAACAAAAAATGGGAAAATAATGCATCTTGCCGGTGTATCCACCATTCCACAGATATTGGAAAAAATTTCTGCCCATTCAATTATTGTTAGGGTGCTTCCATCTGTTTATTCCATAAAAAAATGTATCGAACTAGGAATTCCCAGTGAAAATATCGTTGCAATGCAGGGAACATTTTCATCAGAATTTAACCAGGCACTGATGGCAGAGTTCAACGTGGATGTGGTGATAACCAAGGAAAGCGGAGAATCTGGAGGGACATTATTCAAATTAGAAGCAGCATCTCAACTTGAAATTCCTGTTATAATGGTTAAAAGGCCAGAAATTAAACAACTTAAAAAATCTAAGGTTTATTCAGATATTCCCGAATTGATCAGTGCAGTAAAAAAATTTAAATCTAATCTGGGCTGAATTTCTTTTTTAAAATGAAACTAAGTAAATGTGCAAGCCTCAGATCGCCCATCAGTCATCATTGATCAGAGCTCATAGGGTTCATCACAGGCCACCTAAAATATGATTTCTAAAATTATTATTTCTTTCGATTAAT
>WASR01000100.1:0-4421 GCA_009712615.1 Methanobacterium sp.
CTGCAAGGCATCTAAATCAGCAAGGTTACAAACTAGAACTATATTTTATAGGCACAGAAGCAGGGTTCAAATCCAATGAATCAAGGTTGAACTGGAATATTTTACAAAATTTAGGAGTACATAACCCATATCTGAACATCTTCAAAATACATGATTCTTCCCAGATTGAAACAACAAATGCAGATGTTATTGTAGATGCAATGATGGGTACGGGAGTAAGTGGGAAACTGAGGGAACCCATTGCTACTGCTGTGGAAGTCATAAATGGTTCAGATGCAGTGGTAGTGGCTGTTGATATCCCCACAGGCATGGATCCCCTAACAGGTTCTGTTTACGATAGGGCTGTTATGGCAAACCATACTGTGACATTTCACAAACCAAAAACAGGACTTTTAAACGCAGATACTAAATATGTTGGCGATCTCACTGTTTGTGATATAGGTATTCCAATGGAAGCCGAACTATTCACAGGACCTGGAGATATTCTCAGACTAAACAAAAGGGAAATGAACTCTCATAAAGGTCAAAACGGGCGAGTTCTGGTTTTGGGTGGAAGTGAAAATTATTCAGGGGCCCCTGCTCTTGCAGCGCTATCTGCCCTAAGATCGGGAGTTGATATTGCAGTTATAGCTTGTCCTAATATTGTTTCAGGTTCCATACGATCTTATTCTCCTGATTTAATTGTCAGGGCTCTTTCTGAGGATTATGTGCGTTTTGAAGATTCATCTGACATACTTGAGATCTCAGACAACGCAGATTCAGTTGTGGTAGGCTGTGGAATTCGAATAAAAGATGAAACAGGCCTAGTAATAAATGAAATGGTTGAAAAAATACAGAAACCTATTGTTTTAGATGCAGTTTCATTGAAAATTGTAGATAAAAACGTTGTCAAGGGTTCTGATAAAAAATTAGTATTGACTCCACATAAGGCAGAATTTAAGGCATTTTTTGATCTGGATATTCCTGAAGATCTGAATGATAAAATTAAGGCTGTTGAGAGTACTGCGGCAGAATTTGGATGTACAATTCTGCTTAAAGGAGTTGTTGATATCATCTCAGATGGAAACAGAACGAAACTTAATTCATCTGGAAATCCTGGTATGTCTGTTGGTGGTACAGGAGATGTTTTAGCAGGGTTAGTTGCAGGCCTGATTTCAAAGGGCCATGATGCCTTTGAAGCTGCATTTTTGGGTGCATACATCAATGGTGTAGCTGGAGACTTTGCAAAGAATTCATACGGATACAATTTTTTGGCTACTGATGTAATAGATCAAATATCAAATGTTTTTATGGAAAAATAATTAGATGAATCCGATTAAATTGAGAATTACCAGCAAAATAACTCCAATAAATCCTCCAAAGCCTGCAACAAGCACAGTCAATATGTTCACTGGAATATCTATGAATGGGAGTAAGTTCACTATGAATAGCATTACAACTCCGAAGATCATGTGAAGCAAGATTTTAATTATGATTCCTGCGGCTTTAAAAAGAATAACCAGTCCTATGGCCAACAAAACTGCTATAATAATTCCAAATAATACAGTTTCAACTATCATTTAATTGCTTCCTAACATTAAAAAAAATAGTAAGTAGATTAGATCACTTACTCGTTTTTACAAACTTTTTGATAGCAGGCTGCTTGTAATCCGTAATTCTTAACCATTCCTGCTATTTCACGTTGATCCATTTCTTTGTCTTCAAATGAAACTGCCTCTTCACTGTAAAGACTGTATGGGGATTCACGTCCTAAAATTCTTATACTGCCTTTGTGCAGTTTCAGGATCACGTCTCCCGAAACCCTGAGTTGCATGTTGTCTATGATGCAGTCTAAATCTTCCCTCAGGGGTTCATGCCAGAGTCCGTTGTAAACTAATTCAGAATATGATTGTGTGATGGTTTCACTGAATTTAAGTTCTTCTCTGGTTAGTGTTAACTGCTCAAGAGCTTTGTGTGCTGTGATTAGTAGTTCAGCTCCAGGTGTTTCGTAATTCTCTCTGGATTTCAAGCCTATTATACGATCTTCAATGATATCCACCCTTCCAATTCCATGCAAACCTGCTATCCTGTTAGCTTCCTTGATGATTTCTAATGCATTCATCATTTCACCATCAATTGCTACAGGCACACCTTCTTCAAAGGTTATAGTAAGTTTTTGAGGTTCATCAGGAGCATTTTCTGTTGATTTGGTCCATTCAAATGCTTCTTCTGGTGTTTCTACCATTGGATCCTCTAGAATATCCCCTTCTATGGATCTTCCCCAGAGATTCTCGTCAATACTGTACAATTTGTCTGAAGGAACTGGAATATCATTTTTAACAGCGTATTCCATCTCTTCAGTTCTTGTTAAGTTCAGATCTCTTACAGGAGCTATAATATCACACACGGAACTAGATCTAATGGTTGTTTCGAACCTGAATTGATCATTTCCCTTCCCAGTACAACCATGGGCTATTGCATCTGCATTTTCTTTCTTGGCCAGTTCTACTATTTTCATAGCAATCAGTGGCCTTGCAAGGGAAGTACTCAATGGATAACCTTCGTACATGGCGTTTGCTTTTATTGCTCTGAAAATGAATTCTTCTGCAAATTCGTGTTTAGCATCGATGGTGTAGTGTTTTTTTACCCCTATATTATTTGCAACTTGTGCTGGTCTTTCTATTTCATCTTCAGGTTGTCCTACATCGACACACGCAGTTACTACTTCCATATTGTATTTTTCTTGTAGTAACTTCACACATACCGAAGTGTCCAATCCACCGCTGAATGCAAGAACCACTTTTTCCATATTAAATCACCTTGAAATTAATTTGTAAACAATTTATATTTGTCAGTTTAAAATACATAGTAACTATTTCACAACATTATAATTTAAACTTGGTGGAGTTATGGCCAGTAAACACCTAACTATATTAACCCATAAAACAGGGGGAGCAATTGATCAAAACAATGTGCTCATGGATCATGTTCCAGATGGAGACATTTCCCACAAAATGTTGAAGGCAGCCAGATATGGGACTCCAATGATGAAGATGGGTACTGGTTCACCCAAGGTCATGATCTCGGCGGGGGTGCATGGAAATGAACTACCTCCACAAATTGCGGCTCTTGAACTTTTGGAGTATTTGGATAATGTAAACCTATATGGCACAGTATACATTGTTCCATTTGCAGTTCCAAACGCAACCAAAAATAATTCAAGAAGATTCAAAGGTTTTGATATGAACAGATCGGCAAAAAAGAGTGGTTCTGCTACAAATAAGATTTTAATGGCAGCAGAGACGTTGGGAGTGTTATCTTTGGCTGATTTTCACTCTACTAAACCTGGAAGCAATCCTGGCATTGAGAGTGTTTTCTGTTCAAAGAAACCTTGTAGTGAAAGTTTGAAGATAGCTAAACATATAACTGAGGACACATCATCCAAGGTCATATGCCACAAAGTGGCGGGTGCATTGTACAGCGGTGCATTGGAAGATGAATGTAACCTTAAATATGTAGCAGCAGTAACTTGTGAGGTTTTATCTGAAAACAATCTAGTTAGGTCGGGTAGTGTTGAAGCATCTTTCAAACAGATGATATCTTACCTAGAATACTTTGATATTGTGTGATGTGTGATAGGTAAATTATTATAAATGTTAATACAAACTTAAATCGATTAAAATGCCGTCTTACAAAGAACATGTCCTTGCAGCTATTATCATGGTTTTCCCATTCTTTCAAGATGTCTTTTACATAGCACTGGCTGTCATTGGCGCTTCTATGATCGATATGGATCATCATGTTAATCAGAAGAACATAACAATAGTTGGATTATTGGGCGTTATTCTGGCTTTGATTCTTTATATTTTTCATCTTCCATATTTGGTTGGAATTTTAATAGCTGTTATGGCTCTGTTGTTCTATTTATCTGAACATAGGGGGTTCATGCATTCCTTACTAGGAATACTATTTATCAGTGCCTGTGTAGGATTTTTTGTTCTTGGCGCATACACCATCATGACTGATTATGGAATCAGCCTCAAGATCAGTCTAATAGTTATTTCTTTAATCCTGGGAATTGTGATTCTAAACAAGAAACTCGTCCCAATATATGCTTTCATAATCATACTTGCACTTTTATTCACCTCTAATCAGGCTTTCAATACTTATTACGTATTCATTGCTATTTTAATAGGGGCAATAAGTCATATAATCCTTGATCTATTCACAAAGGCAGGGGTAGAACTTTTTAGCCCAATCACGTCCCAAAAATTTCATAAATTAGCTGGATTTACTTTGCTGGGGCTGTATATGGGGGCTGTGATCATATCAGTTGTGATGTATGGGAATCATTTTATGTGGTTTTAAATTATAATAATTAAATCTATTTTTAGTGTTTGAATAAAATTAATTATAAAAAAAAATTATAATTTAGTTAATTA
>WASR01000100.1:4431-20796 GCA_009712615.1 Methanobacterium sp.
GTTTTCAATGATTCATGTTTGAACTGATATTTATGTACAGTTTTTGTCTTTCCTGTGGCCATGTTAATTTACTTAAATGTCATGCTAGTATGAAAATGGGGTAAATCGCAATGTTTATAACCAGAATTTACTATGGAATAGCTTATTTCATCGTTCTTCTCTTTGAAATACTCAAAGCTGAAATTGATGTCGTTAAAAGAATAATCAATGGAGATGTAGAACCTGTGGTGGTTGAGATCAAGACCGTACTTAAAAGACCTGTTTCCCAAGCCATACTTGCGAACAGCATTACATTAACACCGGGTACTCTTTCAATCGATCTTGATTCTGAAAACTGTATTCTAAAGGTTGCAACCATATCTCCACGTCCTGTGGAGGAAGTAATTCCATTTGAATCATATATAAAAGGGATGTTAGAATGAACATACTGCTTATTTCAGAATACATTCTCATGGGGGCTCTTGCAATATTTGCATTAGCCACAATAAGGATCACAACAAGAAAAAAAATAGCGATGGCGCTGGTGGGTTTATCAGGTTTAAGTATTTCAATCGCAGTAATGCTAATTTTAATCCAGCATATCTACAATTTATCCTTTTGTAGGGATATAGCAACTGCACTGGTATTCCTTGGGCCTGTGGGCACCATAGCATTTGCAAGAGTTTTAAGAGGATGATCATGTGACAGACATAATAACGTTGATACAATCGGCAATACTCATCATTGCTGCTTTCCTGGTGCTTTTAGCAGCATATGGAATTTTAAAGTATAAAGATGATATTGAGAACATAATTTACGCACGGATTCATATTCTGGGCGTTGCTGACACTGCTCTTATCCTCGCACTATTGGCCATAAACGAACCACTTTTAGCAGTGGCGTACTTCATACTGGTACCATTTGCAGCCCATGCTGTTGCCAACGGTTACTTCTATGGGGAGGAAGAACAATGATAGAGTACGTTTTCATGATTACAACAATTTTAGGGGCTATTATAACACTATTACAGCGTGATCTCCTAAAAGCAGCCATATTAACTGGAATTCCAGGGGCCTCCCTAGCTTTGCTTTACCAGTACCTTCAGGCTCCCGATGTAGCGTTAACACAAGCCATAGTTGGATCAGCTATTGTACCTGTATTTTTTGCTCTGGCAGTTTACAGAACACGCAGGGTGGAGGAATAATATGATAATGGATACACAATTAGCATCACTTTTAACTGCTGGTGCATTAATAGTTATAGGCATATTTGGTACATTATTCCTTGATAATCTTATAAAAAAGGTTATATCGCTTGCATTCATAGGTGATGGAGCCAACCTGTTCTTGATTGCAATGGGTTACAAAGCAGGAGGAATAGTTTACATATTTTTACCAGGTATGTCGATGTCTGAATTTTCTCAGAATGCTGCATATCCCCTTCCATTTGCACTGGTTTTGACCAGTATTGTTATAGGGGCCAGTACAATGGCAGTTATGCTTGGTTTAATTATAGTACTCAATAAAAAGTACGGATCCTTAAGTGCATCAAAGATTCTTGGAGATAATTGAAATGCTTTCAAAATTCTCATCAAATAATACAAAAGTCCACACCCAACTGAACATTTCAAGCCAGTTAGGTGTTTACAGGGTTAATACTCGATTCAGGGAGGGTGTTAAATGAGCACAGAAAATCTTTTAATCCCGTTGATGATAATAATACCAATTACATGTGCTTTATTTTTAAACCTTCTTCATGAGAAGAGTAGGGTAGTTAAAATAATATCTGTAATTGTTGCGTTACTTCTTCCAACAATACCGTTGCTTGCAAACTATGGTATACAGTACTTTGGTGGTTATGCACCCCTAGCACAGAATCCAACTATTGCAACAGGACTTCCGACCTTTATAACCGGAACTGCCCTCAATATTTTCCACCCTGCGATAACCTATGTATTTGGTAGCGCCCAAAAATTGATGATAACAATTTTGGGTTTTGTTGCATTATTTGCAATTTTCATTTCCCTTTACGAGGTAAAAAAACCTTCAGGAGTTTACATATATCTCATCTTAATGGGAGTCGCATCTGTAATGGCAATGTTACTTTCAGATGATATATTCAACCTTTACGTGTTCTTTGAGATAGCTGCACTGACACAAGTGGGAATTGTCTTAGTATCCAAAGTTAAAAACAACTACGAAACAGCGCTCAAATATCTTATTGTAGGCAGTATAGCCTCACCAATGTTACTCCTAGGTATTGCATTACTGCTTGGAGTGACAGGAAACGTGAACATTACGGATATTGTTTACTCCATAAAAACAGGGCTGGTGGATCCTCACAGTCCAGTGTTGCTCATGGCATGCAGTCTGATAGTTTTCGGATGGTTATATGCTGCAGGGCTTCCACCTTTCCACACAATAAAATCTGCTATGTACAGTAAAGCTTTACCTACAGGTGCAGCAGTTTTACAGGCCTTCTCTGTGTTCACCTTTGTGGCTCTTGGGGTTATCATAATTAGAATATTCTCTTACCTACACTTCGCAGAAATTTTCATCTTAGGAATCTCACTCATAGCAATGGTGTTGGGTATTACAATGGCCATCACCCAAACAGATTTCAAGAGGTTAATAGCATTTCTGGCAGTAGGAGAACTTGGTTACATAGGCGTTGGATTTGGATTGGGAACTGTATTTGGAATAACAGCAGGACTGTTCCAAGCAGTCAACGAGGCTGTGATAACGGCTTTGCTCTTCATAGGATTTGGTACCATAATGTACAAAACCAAAGAAACAGAACTTAAAAAACTCGGAGGAATGCTGGTTGAAACTCCAAAATCCGCTTTATTGGTGCTTTTAGCAGGACTGGCAATGGCTGGAGTGCCACCTTTCAACGCATTCCAAAGTAAACTAATGCTTGTCCAGTCTTCGCTGAACTCAGGACTTCCAGAAGTAGCTATAATAATGGTTCTATTAAGTATAGTAACCTTCATGACTTTTATGAGGGCTTTCCACACCATATATTTGAGACCAAAACCAGCAGATCTCGTTATAGAAAACGAGAATATACCAAAGGTCACAATCGTGGCAATGGTTTGTTTACTGATAATATGTTTAGTGTTTGGATTGTATCCACAACTCGCAACCAATTACTTACAAGGGCTAGCAATGGGGATAGCATAAAGAAAGAGGGATTATATGAACATCTATGATTTCATACTGAAAAAGATAAAAGACGTTAAAATGGAAACGGGAGATGAAGGTCCTGTTACAAATATTTCAGCCACCTCAATGCTGACAGCAGAGATCACAATAATATCTTCCCTTTTGATTGGCGTGGTGATGTTGAGGTTACTTAACAGAGCTCTCATGATGGCCCTGATTGTTATTGTATTCCTGATAATATTCATGGCAATGCCCATCATGCCGAAGTTAAAAAGAGAACAGAACGATTCATTGGCTACAATGAGTTTCTATGTAATTGTTGCACTAGCGATAATAGTTTCACTATTCTACTGGGGGAATTTAAATGTCTGAAGGAATTCGAAATATCATAGCAGGACTCGCACTTTTAATATTTGCAGCCACACTGTTCCAGTCAATATTCCACTTTTCCACAATGATTTATCCTGGAATAAGTTATATATACAACTGGGTAGGACCTCATATAGCTCCTAACATGGTTACAAACGTAGTGTTTGACTGGAGAGGATACGATACCCTTGGAGAAGCATTGATTCTCGTAACAGCAGTTATAGTTACCCTTCTAATATTTGGAAGGGGCCAAGTAGATCTTGGAGGTGATGATGAATGAGTACAATTTTAAAACTATTTGCATTTCCTGCATCAGTCGTATTCATGTGCTATGGTGCACTCACAA
Source organism: Methanobacterium sp. (assembly GCA_009712615.1). Classification (GTDB taxonomy): domain Archaea; phylum Methanobacteriota; class Methanobacteria; order Methanobacteriales; family Methanobacteriaceae; genus Methanobacterium_B. The sequence continues at coordinate 8,290 of WASR01000100.1, forward strand.
TTCTTGGAGGACACATAACACCTGGAGGAGGATTTCAGGGTGGAGCCATGATAGCGGCAGGAATAATTTTCTGTTTAGTAGTATACGGGGTTGATAAAACACCTATCAAACTTAGTCACAATTTCATGGCATCCCTAGAAAGTATTGGGGCTATAGGATACATATTCTTGGGACTTGCAGGTTTATTCACCACAGGATTTTTCCTTTACAACTTGGGGGTTGATCTGTACCATATTGTTCCTCCGTACATAGTCAACATATTTGACTATCCTGACCCAATACATGCTGGTATAATTCCTTACCTCAATTTCGTTGTGGGATTAAAGGTTCTGGTAGGTTTAAGTGCAGTTGTTATAACCTTCCTAGAGAGTGATAAGCTTATAAAGAAAATGGAGAGTAACTAAATGGTTTATATTGGCCCACTTGTTTTGGGGTTCATCATAGGATTTGTACTCGGAACAAGGATTAAACCAAATCCCGAAAGCAAGATGTACTTCCCTGCTTCGGTCTATGTGTTGCTGGCAATAGTAGTGATTGTAATGGCATACCAATTAGGTCCTTTCCCATTCTACACAGATTCAATATTTGCTAACGGACTTATATCTGCTCTTGCAGGTATAATTGTGGGTAAATTAACATTTGGAAGAGGATAGCAGTTAAAATAACCAATTAAATTAGATCAATTATAAGAAGGTAAATGTCATGTTCCTATCAACAAAGAAATGTGAAGGCATCGGTAAGTGTGTTGAAGAATGCCCAACTGAAGCCATCAGAATCATCGATGGAAAGGCATTCAGTTGCATCACATGTGGTGCTTGTAAAGATGCCTGTCCAAACAGCGCAATATTTAAAAACAAATTTGGAGGATTCGTTGTCGACCGTGCCAAATGTAATGCATGTGGTGTGTGTGAGATGACATGTCCAGTAAACAACATCAAAATTGAGGACGGTGTTGTGAAGGGAATATGTGCAAGATGTGGAATATGTGTTGATGCATGCCCAGTTAAAGCAAGGGCAGATGCACAAGATGTTATTGAGGATAGACAGCTTAAATTTTTGGAATCACTCAACCTAACTATTCAACCGGGTTCAAGGGTGAAGAAAGAGGAAGAATACGCTACTCGAACTAATATCTGCACAGATCCTGAAAATTGTACTCTGTGTGGAAGGTGTGAATATTACTGTCCTACTCATGCCATAATGGTTGATGTGGACTCTGAAGGTCTATGCACAGAATGCAGGGTATGTGAAGATGTTTGTCCAGTAGGTGCAATAAAGGACGGAATTATTGATGAGACCAAATGTACATTATGTCTTAAATGTGTTTCTGAATGCCCTAATTCTGCCATGTACACAGAAGATTTCAAACTACACATAAGAAAACCTGATGAAGGAGAAACCATCGAAGGTTCCATAGTTTCCTGTTTGAACTGTGGTCTCTGTGCAGAGGCATGTACACATGGGGCACTGAAAGTTGTGGATGGAAAGCTACGTTACGATCCCACACTCTGCAGTGAATGCACAACAAAGGAATGTTTAGAAGTGTGTCCAGTAGGCACAATAAGGGAATCTGTAGACCCTGATCGTGCAGTTGAAGGCTTTTGTGTGTCATGTGGTAAATGTGTACAAGTCTGTGATGTTAACAAAGCAAGAAAACTCAAGAACATCAAATGGGATGGAACAGTATCTGAAGACTGTATAACCTGTGGTATATGTTCTGAATTATGTCCAAAAGGGGCTATAACATTAAGAAGAGGTTCTATAGATGTGGATATGGATAAATGCATTTTATGTGAAAAATGTGCCATTCATTGTCCTGTTAGCGCAATACCAAGAACCGCAACCCTTAAAAAATCTATTAAAGAAGGCTTCACATTTGTACAGGATAAAATGTGCATGAAATGTAAACTCTGCACCAAAATATGTCCGGAAGATGCCATCACTGAAAATTCTGAGGGAAATATCGTTGTGGATGACTCTAAATGCATATATTGTGGAGCTTGTTCCAATGCATGTCCAGCAAAGGCAATTATACTTGAAAGAGAATTTGAGGTATCAGAATGAAAAATTTAATTAGAATATTCCTTGATGGAATAATCAACAACAGTAAGAGAATTATCTTTGCATCCGACAGGGTTACAGACATGGAACTCAGGAGCAAAATCCTCGAGGGAAAAATAGTCCCTACTGAAAAGGTGGCGGAACAGTCATGTATAGGTTGTGGAGGATGCTCTAATGCTTGTCCAACCCATGCAATCGAGATGGTTGACCTTCCAGAACCAGTTGAGCTAATGGAAGGACTTGTTAAGGACAAGCTACCTGTTCTCGATAGTTTAAAATGTGTGAACTGTTACTATTGTCACGATTTCTGCCCATTATATGCTCTGTTTGGAGAGGCAGGCACAATTCATCCGAATGATGTGGGTGTTGTTGAATCAGATATTTCCGAACTTCTAGAAAAGCCCGTGAAAATATCCGATGATAAAGTGGCATTCATATCACAGTACCTGGCAGACTCCACCATAATAAAAAAGAGGAAAGAAAACTGAATAAATTACATCAAATAAAAATTATCATAAATAAAATTAGACCTTAAGAGGAATAATATGAGCTTAAAATCATATTCAAGGGCAAGAGCTGTTCATGTAATGCTTGTTTATACAGGTGGATGTAATGGCTGTGATATTGAAATAGTTAACTGTATATTATCACCAAAGTACGATGCTGAACAGTACAAAGTATTTCTAACTTGGAATCCAAGGGAAGCAGATGTACTGGTTGTTACGGGCCCTGTAACAAAACATAACGAGAAACCACTAAGGGAAATTTACGATGCAATACCAGAACCGAAGGCAGTCATTGCTGCTGGAGCATGTGCTCTCATGGGTGGAGTATATAAAAACATACATGGTGATATTCCCTCAGAAGAAATCATGGGACCTGTAGATAATATCATACCTGTTGATGCGAAGGTTCCAGGATGTGCTGTAAGACCTGAAGATGTACTTTCAGGTGTGGTTTCAGCATTACCTTTGCTTTTGGATGCTAAATAACTGGGTAAATTAAATCTTAAAACTCATTTGAAGGTGGATTTATGAATGAAAATAACAAGATAACCGAGAAAAATGTCATTGAAACTGAAGTTACAATGGGCCCGGTACACTCTGCTGCAATTGAACCCTACAGGGTCAGACTGTTTGTAGAGGATGAAATGGTTAAGGATGCTGAAATAACAGTGGGAGTTAATCATAGGGGTATTGAAAGGATTATGGAGGGTCTTCCTGTAGAGAAGGCAAATAGTTTAACAGAGAAAATATGTGGAATATGTTCCAACAGCCACATATGGAATTCTGTCCTTGTTGCCGAGAAAGCCATTGGTATAGATGTTCCTGAACGTGCTCAGTACATAAGGGTCATAATGGAAGAACTTGAAAGACTACACAGCCACCTCCTTTATCTTGCACATGGAAATGAAGTTCTGGGACATGAAACATTTGCCATGAGGATATTTTACATAAGAGAAACTGTGATGGAACTTCTCAGAATGATCGGAGGTAACAGGGTTCAATACGGAGCATCCATCATTGGTGGTGTAAGGCCCAGATGTGAACTAGATGCCATGAGGATCCAAAAGATCAGTGAAGGAATGGATATTATAGAAGAAAAGGTCTTGGATTTTGCAGACAGATTCGTATCTGATCCAATGATAATGTCACGTATAACTGGAGTAGGAGTTTTAACCAGAAAACAAGCAATTAAACTGGCTGCTACTGGTCCAACCCTGAGATCTACGGGTGTGGAAACAGATCTTCGAACTGAGATGGAAGCCTACGAGCCATTCGAATTTAATGTAATTACTCAGGATGATGGGGATGTAAAATCTAACCTTCTCATGAGGGTTTTAGAAATTCCAGAGGCCATAAATATCATTAGACAGGCCATAAAAAATCTTCCAGAAGGAAAAATAACCAACAGAAGTTGGGATATGCAGGACGCACCGATAACGAAGAGTTACATTGAAGTTCCACGGGGAAAGCTTTACCATTCATACGCTTTGGAAGATGGAAGGGTGAGAAATTCTATTGTAAGAACTCCATCCATTACCAACATAGGTGCAATGCAGTACGCAGCGGTGGGCCATCACATATCTGATGCTCAGCTTGCAATTGTACAGTGCGATCCCTGTTTCACATGCACAGATCGTGCAATTCAAATAATCAAAATATAAAAGGAGATCATGATGACAGCAGTAAATTCCCTAATAGCCGTAATAGGAACTTTGTTAGTTGCATTAATAGTCAGCGTATGGCTTCCAGGGATTGAGAGGAAGTTTGTTCACGCAAGAATACAACAGAGGGTAGGACCACCAATATCAAGTGCAGGTATTATGGCCCCCCTCAAATTTTTCTTCAAACAAACAATAAGCCCAAATTCACCAATGCCTAAACTGTACAATGCACTTCCATTAATAAGTCTCTTATCAGTAATATTCATATTATTGTTCTTAATGCCGCAGTTATATGCATTAGCAGCGCTTACAAGCATAATAGCAATTGTGGGATTGTTGAAGATTGAAGAAGTCATTTACATGTTCATGGGTTCCCTATCTAAATCAATAATGTCACTTAAAATGCCATTTCCAGACATTGTAAAGGGAGCTAAACATCCAAACACATCCAGAACATTCATGGAAGAACTCAGTTCACTTAGGGCTTATAGGTTGATAGCGTTTGGTTCCTTCCCGCTTTACATTGCACTATTTGTACCAGTTGCACTTTCAAAAACCATCTACCTGAGTGGCATAGTGAATTATCAACAGATTCATGGGCCGGTTCTTTTCACAATGGCAGGTGTCTTAGGGGCAATAGTATTCTTCATTGGGTACATGATACTCCTGAACGAGTACCCATTCGTCATATTGAAAACTAAAGCTGATGTAATAGAGGGTCCTTTAATGGAATATGCTGCTAAATACAGGGCTTATGTTTACATTACAAGGGGATTCCTCATGTTTGTACTTGCTAGTCTATTTACAACATTATTCTTGGGAATTCCACCTAACCTATTCAGCTGGAATATTCTGATCACAATTGCGGTTGCATTAATATTCCCAATACTAATGGCGATCATGAGTGCCTTTTCACCCATATTTACCAACAAACAGTTCTACCCTGTGGTGGCAGGAGTTTCAATCATAGGAATACTGGCCATAGTAGTATCATTCTTATGATGCTCAAATATTTTAGTGATTAAAGAAAAATAAGAATTTAAAATGGTGATTTAATGAAGTTCGTTGTAAGTCCAATGCATATCGTGAGTGTTGGAGGATATATAGTAGAAACACAGTTCCCATACCGAAATCTTATAGTGGTAAATCCTACTGAAGAACCTATAAAAATGGAGATCCCAGTATTTGACGAAGAATGGATCGAAGAACACCGCCAACTTGGACTTGAAATTACACCAATAACAGAAAAGGACAGTTTTTTAAGTAATTTCAGAAAAGCCAAACTCAAATTAGACCAACTGAAAAAGGAAAAAGAAAATGGGTAGAAACTGGTTAGTTCCTACTATTTTTTACAACACATTAGTGATCAACTGATCTACTAATTTTTAATTTATTTTTATGATTCAATTATGAACCATACTCAATGATTTTTTTGGACACTCTCATTGCCAGAGCACTTGCCAACATCATGGTAGGAAGACCCTGTGATTGGGGTGCCAACGACAGGTCTGCAATCCAAAGCCCATCAGGCAGTTCAGATGAACGCATGGAAGAAATATCTTTCCTTTTTAATGGAACTGTACCTCCGAGATGGCCTCCATTGTACATTCCCTTGACAAATGGACCTGATACTCCTGAAATTTCCATGATATTTTTTGCTTTGAGTATTGCTTTATCCAACTTTGTTTCATCAGTGTTTGAAACTTCCTTTTCTATAGTCCCATCTGCCAGCACTGAACCATTTTCCACATCTGCAAGTTTCACCATGATTCCCACTCTATTCTTTAAAGAAACATCACGCCATGGTTTGTGGAAGTAATGGGAAAGTATGTCGATGTATGGGGAAAGTATGTAATCTTTTTGTGAACTGTACCACGCCATTGGAGGTTCTCTTAACTGATTTGAATTTTTTGAAATTCCTCCGAGGGTTAAAACAATATCAACCCATAACTTGTCTTCACAGTAGATGTCTGATTCTTTTAATATTTGTGCTGTTCCAACTCCTCCTGCTGCTAACACAACCACATCTGCAGGATATACTTTGTTGGACTTTCCTGTTTTTACTGAAACTCCGTAAACTTGATTGTTGCGTGTTAAAACCTTTTGAACTCTTGAGGATGTGTGGAGAATTGCTCCATTTTCAAGTGCGACATCCAATAATTTACCAGAATCCCAACGAGCACCTGTATGACAACCCATCTCACATAGTCCGCATGATGTGCATTTATGAAATTCCACAGCCTTTGGTGTTGGACTGGGATTTAAATTTAATTCTTCAGCACTTTCAAACATTTTTTGTGTGAGTGGTCTCCATCTACTTTTTGGAACAGGGGTGATTTCAGTTTGATTTTCAATGGCTTCAAATTCTGGAGTAAGATCCAACCCAATTTCTTTCAAACCATGCTCTGCCCTCACCATGTTCCCACATGATATTGCTGTACAACCTCCTTGAGTAATTCCTCTAACAACTACGAGTTTGTTGCTTGACCTTGCAACATTCATGTGCGGAAAAATTCTCATGATGTTAGTTTCATTCCCAAGCAAGCCTAACCTTTTTAGGGGTTCTGTTAATGTCATTAATCTTGTGAAAGGTTTGAATGGTTTCCCTGCTTCTAGGATTGTGACTTCATAACCTTTTTTAGACAGTTCAATGGCAGCTGAAGCTCCTCCGGCTCCTGATCCAACACCAACTACTTTCCTCATATTCCACCTCCAATATTTATACAGGCCTTACATTTTTGTGAACCTTGGGTAATTTTTTCTACAAATTTTAAGTCCATATGTTTGTTTAAACCTTTTAAAACACCTTTATCTGCATAACTAAGGATACTGCATGTTTGTGAAGTGTAATATTTGGAAAGATCACATGAATTAACCCACAGGATGATGTTACCATCTTTATTTTCTGTAATAAATTCAATTCCTAATATTTTGTAGAGTATTTTAGCAGCTTTAATTGTGTCTTCCACATTTTCTCCAACTCCCAAAACTTTTTTGGCATGTTTTCCAAGTATTATCCCTGCTTCAAACATTTTTTTCCTTCCTTCTTCTCGGGCCGCAGATTCTCCTAAAAGATCGATCAACAATTTCACACGCTTGTTATGGGCCATCGCCATCTGTTTTCTTCTATTATCAAGAGTTCCCTTTAGATATTCCTGTTGGGGTGGTGATCCTCCGTGTTCAAGAATGAGCTGGTCTAAATAATTGTTTGTTATATTATGTGTTCCATTTAATTCCTGTTTAATTAGGAATTTGGGTGTCCAGACATTTAATATTCTGATTTTAATGCCCATGATTTTCACCATCATCGCCATAGAAAATTATATCAGGGTTTTGTTTGAGTAGTTCATCCCATGATTCATTGTAGATCATGTTTACAGATGTTTTATACTTATTTAGAATGTTTTGACGTTTTAATTTAAGATTTGCTGTGATATCTCCATGTTCGATGGAAAGTTCATTCTTCATGACCATCCACTTCTTGATTCTTTCGGGATTTGAAAGTTTTTGGTTAATTTTATTAAGATCACTTCGGAATTTTGTGGGGTTGAATGATTCATTTATCCAGATCATTGCTATGGAGTATGGCCTCTGATCTCCAACAAGCATTATTTCTGATATGCCTTCAATTAATTTGATTTTACCCTCTACCTTAAGTGGTCGTATACTTTTGCCATAGGAGTTTACTATCATCTCTTTTTTTCTTCCAGTGATCACCAAATTTCCATTCTTGGTCATGTGGCCGTAATCTCCTGTTTTAAACCATCCTTCTTTGAAGTGGTTTCTATTTTTTTGTTTGTTGTTGTAATAACCTGAAGTCAACTGGGGACCTTTAACAATTATTTCCCCGTCCTCTGATGTGGATATATGAGTTTCTGGGAGGGGAGTTCCAACAGTTCCTATGGCATTTGATCCCAGTCTGTTTATGGTTAGTAGGGGTGCTTCTGTTAGACCATATGCGTTATGTATTTCGATCCCAATTTCATGAAATGCCATGAGAAGATCTTCACTAATCGGTGCAGAACCCACGATTAACTGGGCACATTCATCTAGACCTGCCATTTTAAGGAGGAATCTTTTCAATATTTTCCCATATACATGTTTTAATATTCCTCTTGTTGTGTTAAGATACATATCTCCCAACCTTTTTCTCTGGAGTTTGGACCAAATTTTTTCATAGAACCTCGGAACCGAGAAAAAAATGGTTGGTCTGACCTTGGGAAGGGCTGCTTCAAGTTCGTGGAAGTTCTCAAGAAAGTAAAGTTCAATGGATGCGGGGGCATAATAAGGAGAATATGTTCCCAATATCCCTTCAACCACATGGTTCATGGGTAAAAACGATAAATATTTTATATTATCAGTTCTATCTGACCATGGAGGTATTGATGCAATAAACTCTGCCATCCACCTCAAATTTCCATGATTGAAACGAACTCCGGCAGGTTTACCAGTTGTACCTGAAGTGTAGCGTATGGTTGCAGTATCATTGAAATCTACTGGTGCAATGATTTCAGCAGGATTTATGGTTGAAATATCAGTTTCAGGATTTAAAAACTCATTCCAGGGAATTGTATTTGAATTGGGGTTTTGATTTCTGTAAAATGATACTACTGGAATTTTAATTTGGTTTGAATTATTCAACAATTCGGGGGTGCCTAAAAATATTAATGATGCATTACAATCTGCCAGTATGTCATTTATCTCATCTACAGGGCTGGTGTAATATATTGGAACACTCACAGCCCCTAATAGTCCTATTGCTACATCAAGAGATAGATAACGACTACTGTTAAATCCTGCAATTGCCACGCGATCACCCTTCTTGATATTCATGGCCATGAGTCCATTTAAAACCTTTGAAACTTGATCTTTAAAGTTGAGTGCACTTAATTTTAGATAATTGCCATCCACAATATCGTAATAATGAACTGGCAAACTCCTACTTTTCAATCTGTAAATTATTTGTTCGTGTACTGTTCGTGATGAACGGTGAAAAAATCCATAGTATGATGCGAACTCCAATAATTTAGGCAAATAATCCTCCCAATTTAGCTTGTATTCTCCCATGAAAAGTGCCGTGTTTTTTGTGTCGAAAATTCTATCTTCCTTCATGTAGGGTTCAAGTTCGTGAAGAACCCTACCAACGCCATGGGTAGTGTTTAGAAATCTTTTTGCAATGGATAACAACGAGGATAACGGTATATATATGGGGTTTGGAAGTTTTAAGTCCAAATTTTCAGATGCCCATTTATTAACAAAATTAACCAGCTCATGAACTGTGGGATTGCTTTGATTAGGACCAGTTAAATGGAATGTTTTACAGTTTGAATTTTCATTTAATGTTATGGTGCATACTGCATCTGCAACATAATCCACCGGTATTAAATTAAGTTTCAAATTTTTAGAAAGGGGAAAAAATCTTAATCCACTCATATATAGACGTATTAATGAATAAATGGTGTTGAAAGTTTTGATGTAGCCTGTATTAGAATCTCCCACTATCATTCCCGGCCTTAATATCACAAAGGGTAGGTTGGATTTTCTAACAACTTCTTCTGCTTCGAACTTACTTTGTTCGTAGTTAGATTTAAATCCATATTTGCCGGCAAAAGAATCCTCTTGAATTAAACCCTTATCTTTACCAGCTACATAGGCTGTTGAAATGTGTGAAAATTTTTTTAACTGATAATTTTTGGCTTTTAAAGCCATGTTAATCATGTTTTCAGTTCCAAGAACGTTGATTTTTCTTAAATTATCTATGGAACTGTTTAACCTTAGATCGGCGGCTGCATGTACCACATGAGTTACATTTTCAACTAAATATCTGAAATCTACTTGGTTGAGTCCAAGCAGATCTTGGGTTACATCACCATTCAGGATCTTGATCTTGGAATTTGGGGTGTCAATTTTCTTCAATTCATTCCTAAGGGTTTTAGATTCCCACCAATTTCTTGAAAGATGATTTAAAGCTTCATCATAGTCATTGCCCCTTACAAGTAATATTAATGATACGTTGGGTTTTTTTATCAATCTCTTAACTATTTCAGTGCCTAAAAATCCGGTTGCTCCAGTGATGAAAATCCTGTCTTTCAAACCATCACATCCTCTTTTTCGAATAAAAATTTTTTAAGGAATTTTTTATTGTTCTGGGACAGTTCAAGTTGTTCCTTATAACATCTTCCAATTAACTCCCTAACGTGTTTGGGGTTTTCAATGAGATGATCAACCTTTTTGGAAAGGTTTTCCCATATGCCTTCCAAATTGGAGTTACCTTTGGGATAATCTATGAGTAATTCTTTTTCAATTTTCATGTCTTTGTACAGGCCTTTAAGTCTCTGATCATGTCCAATACCTATTTGGGGCACTGAATTCTTCATAGACAGGACTCCTGCATGATATCTTGATGTTATGAGGAGTTCAAGACTTCTTAGAACTTCTGTCATCTGAGATGCGTTGTAGGTTCCTGCTGACACAATTTGAGCCTTTTCAGGATGCCTCATTTTATTTTTAACTTCAATGGCCAGTGGTTCATCCAACTCTTCCATGCATATTATTACTATATTCTTACCGTGTTTTTCCACGATCCTATCTGCTTCATTGGCCCAGTATTTGCTCAGGATCTCACTTTTCTGAACCCTAGACCTAGATCTTGAAAAGTAGTAAGGCCATTTGTATAGGTTTACTTTCTTTCCCCAGGGTCTTATTACAACGGGCCAAAGATGAAAGTCCACCACTGCAATCCCTACAAATCCTTCTTGGGAGTCTGGGGCTTCAGAGTTCCAGATTTTTTTAAGAATATTTTTATCTTCCATTTTTGTTTCAAATGAGAATGCACAGTCAGCTGTGTTTACTATGGGTGCGCTGACACCAATATCAATCAAACGATCCCCTGCATATTTGGTTCTGGTTATTATGAGATCTGTTTTGCTAGCTTCTCTTTTAACTAGAAATCTATTGAATGTGGAAAGCTCTCCAGAGTCAACGGCATATGCAATGCAGGGGATGCCTTGATTATATGCACATCTTGTAGTCCATAAAAACGCCCATAAAAGAGCTGAAGTCCATGTATCCATATAACAACTTCCTTCCACAAGTAAAACAAGATCCTGCCTTTTTACAATATTTTTCAGGGCAAAAAAGTATATTGATGGTATTGGAACAATTTTTAAATGTTCATCTTCTTCTATGTACCGTCTGAGATTTTTTTCATTGAGTGTGGGAATTGTCAACTCAACATCTTTTCCAAGAACCATTCTAAGATCTTCAATTATGGATATTAACCTGGTTTCTGAACCTGTGTTGTTTGCTCCGTTATAACCCATTAAAAGGACCTTTTTGAAACTTGGGCTACAGTTTTCTGCAATAATTTTTGCACATTCTTTATCCATTTTTACATACCTACAGGATTGAGTAAACTTTTCTAAAGTTTTAAATTTTCACTATTTTCAACTTTAAGAGATTCTAACATGAAATTTGAATGGTCTATCATTTTTTTGTAGGCCATATCCATGAAAGACGAATAATTTGCATCATATTTGAGTATGAAATATTCAAAGAATAAATACAATGCAAATGAAAAATACTCCCTTGCAAGAACTCTCGGGTCGTACTCTTTGATGACGCCTTTTTTCATCATTTTTGTAAATATGTTCTCCCACTGATTTATTGGGCTCTCAAGGAGTTCATTCACGAAGAAAGACTTGATCTTTTCGTTGTGAAACACTTCAATAGATAAGATCCTCCAAATTTTTTCTGTGTTTGGGTTGGACATCCCGTTAAGAAATTCCCTAGAACCGATTTCAAAGAACATTTCAGGGCAGTCTGAAATTAATTTATCTATTTCCTCTTCAGTAAGACTGTAAGCTCCTAATTCGTCTATTAAATGGTTGATAATGCTTTCAAGTATTGCATCCTTGTTTTTATAGTGGTTGTAAATTGAACTTTCTCTAATCCCTACTTCTCTACCTATTTCTCTCATGGATACTGCATCAAAACCCTTTTGAGAAAAAAGATCGACAGATGCTTCGAAAATACGTTCTTTGGTGGTTAATGTTCCTTTGGAATTTTTTTCGTTTTTCATGGTTATTGTACTCCATTCGTCTGTTCAATAAATGAAACTAACAAATGTTCGTTAATTATGGGTTGTGTAACACTATTATAAAAAACTAACGTATGTTCGTTTATTTGGAATATCCTTTTGAACCTATCTAAATTTTTAATCCCATCATAATTTTTGTATTGTTACATATTAAACCATAATCCAAGCTTTAACATGATTT